>CANKPO010000009.1 GCA_947484535.1 Caulobacteraceae bacterium | reverse complement strand
GGTCTCCGCTGACGCCAGATCCTGCGCACCGTCGGCCTTGGCGGCCTCTAAGGTGGTGCGCAGCGTGCCAATGGTCGCCCGCAACTGATTGGCTTCCGCCTCACCCGATGCTCGGACCGCCTGAACGGCCGCCGCGCCTGCAGCGGCCTGCTCCTCAAGCTGATCGCGCATCTTCTGGACGGTAACCATCAGCTGATTAACTTCACCGGTGAAGCTGGCCTGAGCCTGCTGAACCGCTGCCGCCGTATGGGCCGCACGGTTCTCAAGTTCGACCCGCAACTGGTCGATGGTCGCTTGAAGCTGCAGGTTGGTCGCGCGGAGCTCAGATAGGACCGTGCGGGCACCCGCTTCATCCTGATCTGCCTGACTGGTCACAATGGTTTAGGCCCCAACTCACTAATTCAGTAGTTATGACTATTATGAATTAATGGGGAAGCAAAGGGGGTGTGGCGAGGCCTGCCAGTTTAGAGCCGACGCCCATTCAAAACAAAAAAAGAGGCCAGCAACGCTGACCCCTAATTTCGATTGAACCGCTAAAGGTACGATTAGCGCTTCGAGAACTGGAAGCTACGGCGGGCCTTGGCCTTACCGTATTTCTTGCGCTCGACGACGCGGCTGTCGCGGGTCAGGAAGCCGTGGGGCTTCAAGAGGGTACGTAGGCCGGGTTCATAATAGGTCAGGGCCTTGGACAGACCGTGACGGACGGCACCAGCTTGGCCCGACAGGCCCGAACCTTCAACCGTAACCACCACGTCAAACTGACCCAGACGATCCGTAACCTGCAGAGGCTGGGCAATCATCATGCGCAGCACAGGACGGGCGAAATAGATTTCCTGATCGCGGCCATTGATCGTGATCGAGCCCTTACCAGGCTTAATCCAGACGCGGGCTATGGCGTTCTTACGCTTGCCGGTCGCATAGGCGCGGCCTTGGGCGTCGATCTTGGGCTCGACCGGCGCTTCGACCGGGTTCGAGGACAAGCTTTGCAGGGCGTCAAAACCTTGAGCTTCGGTCATGGCTTATGCGCTCCGGAGGTTCTTGGAGTTCAGAGCCGTGAAGACAATCGTCTCGGGGTTCTGAGCTTCGTGAGGATGTTCAGCGCTATTGTAGAGGCGCAGATGGGTCATTTGACGACGGGCCAAGGGGCTTTCCTTGGGCAGCATACGCTCGACAGCCTTTTCAAGGATGCGCTCGGGGAAACGACCATCGAGGATCTTGCCTGCGGTCCGTTCCTTGATGCCGCCAGCATAGCCGGTGTGCCAGTAATAGATCTTCTTTTCGAGCTTGCGCCCGGTGAACTTCACCTTGTCAGCGTTGATGACAACGACATAGTCGCCGCAATCGACGTGAGGGGTGTAGTCGGGGCGGTGCTTGCCGCGAAGACGCATGGCAATGAACGAAGCCAGACGACCGACAACGGCGTCTTGAGCATCGATCAAAATCCACTTCTTCTCGACGTCCGCCGGCTTCAAGGAAACCGTGGTCTTGGTCGTCATGGGGACAGATCCGTTATATAGCGATGTCCCGAACAGCGGTGACACCGGATTGAGGGGCGGAGCTACAGCCCCCCACTTGGCCTGTCAACCAAAAGAATTACGCCCAATGCGCAAACCCTTATTGGATAAGGGATTTGATGACACGGTAAAATCATACCGTATCAATTTAGGCGCGTCTCGCCCGCCAAGCTAAGCAAACCCCTGCGCCAAGGACCAAGGCCGCCCCGGCCTGATGCAGAACGCCAAGGCTGAGCGGCACACGCGCCATCAGGGTCGCAATACCCAGAACGGCCTGACCGGTGACCAGAACCGCCACCAAGACCCCCAGCCCTTTGGTTGCGGGGGCAACATCACGGCTTCGACTGACAAGCGCGGCAAAGACCAAGGCTGCGGCAAAGAGGAGATAGGCCCCGATGCGGTGATTGAACTGTACAGCCGCATGGGCATGGAACAGCCAGAACCCCTCCGCTGCGAAATAGTCCTTAGGAAACAGGGCCCCGTTCATCAGCGGCCAATCATTATAGACCAGACCCGCATCATTGCCCGCCACAAGGGCGCCCAACAGACTTTGGACATAGACGAACAGAGCCAAGCCCGCCGCCGCCAGCGGCCATCTGGAGCGATTGGCCGACCGCCCCTGCCCGTTCCAAGCCTCTAGGGCCGTCCAGATCAGGGCGCAGAATAGGATGAGGGCCAGCCCCAGATGGGTGGTCAGCCGCTCTGGCGCCACCGAGACCCGCTCGGACAGGCCGCTCGAGACCATCCACCATCCGATAAAGCCCTGCAGCCCGCCGAGCCCCAGCAGCACCCAGCAGCGCCAGATCAGCCGCTGCGGGATCTGCTTGAGGACGAGCAGGACAAAGAACGGCACCGCAAAGACGGCTCCAACCAGACGGCCGAGCTGGCGATGACCCCATTCCCACCAAAAGATCGACTTGAACGCTTCGAGGTCCATGTCGCGGTTGAGCAGCCTATATTGCGGGATCTGCTGGTACTTGGTGAACTCGGCCATCCAAGCCTCATGGCTGAGCGGCGGAATGGCACCGGAAATGGGCTTCCACTCAGTGATCGACAGACCAGAATCGGTCAGCCTTGTCGCGCCGCCGACAACGACCATGGCAAACACCATCAAGGTGGTGACCAGCAGCCAAAGGGCAACAAGGCGGGAACGGTCAGACATCAACATAGAACGCATGGCTGTTGGGCTCGGCAAGAACGGGACCTAGGTAGATGGACCTAGACCGCAACAGCCTTTTCGTCCATGCCCCGTGACGCTGCGTCGCGGTCGTGGCAGATTGAACCTCAACCCTATGAGTGCCCCCATGTCCAAAGCCCCCCTCTCCCCGCGCGTCAAGAAGATCTATGGCGGCGTGCTGATCATGGTGTTTTTGACTGGCTATATCTATTTGGCTGCGACGCTCGGTGGCATGCTGCCCGACAATATTCTCATCAAGGCGCTCTATTATGCGGTCATTGGGATCGGCTGGGGCGTGCCCCTGATCCCGCTTTTGTCGTGGATGGACAAAGACAAATAGCGGCCAACAAAAAGGGCCGCCTTTCGGCGACCCTGTTGTCCAACTCATTTTCCCTCAGTGAAGAGGGAGAAATGGTCGGAGCGGCGGGATTCGAACCCACGACCCCTTGACCCCCAGTCAAGTGCGCTACCAGGCTGCGCTACGCTCCGCTAGAAGAGCGAGCCTTATAGGCAGGGCTTTGCCGCGCCGCAATCGCAAAAGTCTAACAATGGGCGCTTATAGCTATTGGGCGTCGAGGACGCGGTCCAAACGCTGCTTGGTGTCGATCAGCAGCTTTAGGTTCCGTTCGAGGCTCGCGCGTGCCTTGGCGTCAATGGCGGCAAATCCGGTCAGGGGCGCGGAGGGCTTGGGTGCTGGCGCGGACGCTGCAACGACGGGCGCGGCCTGCGGAGCCACCTCCGATACGAGCTCAGGCACAGGGCCGTCGGCCCCGGCAACGAGACGTTTTGAGCCCTGATCGCGATAGAGCTTTTGCACGCCCTTGATCGTAAAGCCTTCCTTATGCAGCAGATCGCGCACACCGGCCAAGACGGTTAGATCATGGGGGCGATAGAACCGGCGCCCACCGGCCCGCTTCATCGGGCGAATGAAAGAAAATTTGGTTTCCCAGAACCGCAGCACATGCTGGGGCACACCGAGCTCTTCAGCAGCCTCGGAAATGGTTCGGAAAGCATCCGGCCCTTTTTGCACCTTACTGCCTCAGCCTAGCCGCCCAAGGCCTTGTCGATACGGGCCTTGATCACCTGCGAGGCGCGAAAACCGATCACGCGGCGCGGGTTGATGGTGGCCGGTTCGCCGGTCTTGGGGTTGCGGCCGATCCGTTCGCGCTTGGCACGGACTTGAAATACGCCAAAGCCCGAAAGCTTGACGGTCTGCCCCTGTTCCAAGGCTTCGGCGACCAGATCTAGGGTGCGCTCGACCAAGGCGGCCCCATCTTGGCGGGTCAAACCCACTTCCAAATGGACAGCTTCGCAAAGATCCGCGCGTGTCAGTGTTTCGCCCTTCATCAGGGAAGCCCCCACAGCCAATTAACCTGTTCGGGTTTTTGCCCCGATTATTACGCCAAGTCAAAGGGTTCTGGCGAAAGGGCAAGCTTTCGCCTTAGAGGCGCAGAACGCAGGCACCCCAAGTCAGGCCGCCGCCCATGGCTTCGAGCAGCAAAAGTTGCCCCGGCTTGATGCGTCCGTCCTCTATCCCGTAGTTGAGCGCGAGGGGAATAGAGGCAGCCGACGTGTTGGCGTGAAGGGCGACGGTCGAGATGACCTTCTCTTCTGGGATGCCGACCCGCCTGGCCACGCCTTCCAAAATCCGCTGATTGGCCTGGTGGGGAATGAACCAGTCCACCTCGGCCATGGTCACACCCGCAACGGCGGCAGAGGCCTCGATGGCTTCGGATATATTGACCACCGCATGGCGGAAGACCTGATTGCCGAGCATCCGCAAATGCCCAACCGTGCCGGTGCTCGAAGGACCGCCATCGACGAACAGCAGGTCCTTTTTGGACCCATCCGCCCGCAGCGAAAAGCCCAGCAGACCGCGGTCGGTCGTTAGCCCCTGCCCCATCTGGGGCTCCAGCACCACCGCGCCTGCGCCATCGCCAAACAGGACGCAGGTGCCGCGATCGGTCCAGTCCATCAGTCGCGTCATGGTTTCTGCGCCAATGACCAGCGCACATTTGGACAGGCCGCGCGCGACGAAGCCATCGGCCACCGACATGGCATAGACAAAGCCCGAGCAGACCGCTTGGACGTCAAAGGCAATCCCGACCGGCGCGTCGATCTTGTGCTGCACCATCGTCGCCACTGACGGAAAGGTCAGGTCCGGCGTTGTGGTCGCAACAATGATCAGGTCAACATCCGAAGCCTTGCGTCCCGCCGCCGCCAGAGCGCGCTGAGCGGCGACCGTGGCCAGATCCGAGGTGAACTCGCCCTCAGCGGCCCGGTGGCGCTGGCGAATGCCTGTGCGCTCGACGATCCACTCGTCGTTTGTATCGACAAACTGGGACAGGTCGGTGTTGGTGACAATGTCCGACGGCAGATAGCCGCCAACGCCGGTTACGACGCTACGCAGGTTTGCAGATGAGGCGTCAGTCACTGAGGGCTTTCCTCTGATCCGGCGGGCTGAACCTCTGTGGGCGCTTGGGCCAAAACATCGCTAAGCTGGCTCATGCTGGCCTTAAACTCTTCGGCATAGTGGCTGCGGGCCAGATTGGCCGCGACCTTGATGGCATTGGCAAAGCCGCGATCGTCCGCGCCGCCATGGCTCTTAACCACCACGCCATTGAGGCCTAATAATGGCCCGCCATTGACCGAACTGGGGTCTAGCTTGGCGCGCATCTTCTTCAGGGCACCGGAGGCAATGACCGCGCCGATCTTGGACATCAGGCTCGAGGTTAAGGCCCCGCGCATTTCCGAGGCGAAGAACCTCGCCATCCCCTCGGCGGTTTTCAACGCGACATTGCCGGTAAAGCCGTCCGTAACCACGACATCGACCGTGCCCTTGGCCAGATCATTGCCTTCGACAAAGCCGCGATAGTCGATATCCAGATTAGATTCGCGCAGCAGCCTGTGGGCCTCGCGGACCTCTTCATGGCCCTTTTGATCTTCCGAGCCGACATTTAAGAGACCAACTGTCGGGCGGGCAACCCCGTGCATGGCCCGGTGATAGGCCTCACCCATAATGGCAAATTCAACCAGTTGAGCCGCATCGCATTGGATATTTGCCCCAGCGTCAAGGACAGTACTGACGCCCTGCATGGTCGGCCAATTGGCGACAATGGCTGGGCGATCCATTTCTGCGGCCATGCGCAGGATCAGCTTGGACATGGCCATCAGGGCGCCGGTATTGCCTGCGGAAACCGCCCCTTGGGCCTCACCCGTCTTGACCGCCTCGATCGTGTTCCAAAGGCTGGTACCCTTGCCTCGGCGCAAGGCCTGAGCTGGCTTCTCGTCCATGGCCACCACCTTGTCGGTGTGACGGATGTCGCAAACCGCCTTGGCAAGCGGATGCCGCTTTAGCTCAGCGGCAATCAGCGCCTCGTCCCCATGGAGCAGAAAGCGCACAGGGACATTGGGCAGAAGACCAATGGCGATGGAGACGCCGGACACAACCACGGAGGGACCGTGGTCGCCGCCCATGGCATCAATAGAAATGACACACCTATCGGTCACGCTGGCGCGAAAGCCTCTCGATTAAGAACCGCCCAACCCAGAGGGGTCGACCGAGACATTCCGACATCCCAAACATTGATCTGGAACCATCGGACAGAATGGATAGGCAAGGTCCCTTAAGACTCAGTTGCGCCCGGTTTCAGTTTCCTTAGCACGGCGAAGGGTGAAAGCTCCACCTCTGGCTCCGGCGCCACGAACTCGACCCCTGGCTTGCGCGGGAATGGATCGATCGACAGGGACAATTCCTCCAGCACATAATGGGCTAGATCGACGATATTGTCTTCTAGAACATCAGGTGGATCATCCGCCTCCGGATCAAAGGCAATTTCGACGACATTTGGATCAGGCGCATGGAGGCTACCGACGGGCACGACGCGGACGCGAAACTCGCCCTTCAATTCAGTCGAATAGTCCTCAAGCGTGACGCCGCAATTTTGGGTGACCGTACCGGACCAGCGACCATCGATCTGGCCGCCATCATGCCAGCGCATCAGCTTGACTTCGGCCTCGAGCCGATCCAGCGAGACCAGTCCATAGAGCTTGGCGATCACGCGGCGCGCTGCCTCGTCGGGCACAAGCTGGCGAACCGAGCCTTGGGCCGAAAATTCGCCAAGGCCCATTGGGGCTTTCCACAGGGCTTGTTCAGAGGTCATGCGAAATCTCCGGCCAGATAACAGACGCCTTCAACAGGCTATCCAAGGACTGTTCAGCCAAGGCGGCAACGCAGCGCACGGCGTAATCGCTCAAGATCTGAACAGGGGCATCTTCAACCTCAGCATACACGGTCCGGGCAAGGGTCGCTGAAAGTTCCGCCTGATCAGGCAGGCTGGCCAGCGCAATATCATAGGCCTTGACCCGGCCATAGAAGGCCTCGCCCAGCTTGCGCATCTTCTTGGCCATCGACAGGTCGCCGACACCCATCTCACGCAGGGCCGAATCGAGGGCTTGGATATAGGCCCCGAACAGGGCCTGAGCGACCTCCGTGGCGACCTCGCCCTGCCCCTTTAGCCGATGCAGCAACAGGACGACATGCAGGCTGTAGAGTTCGAATCGCGCTTCGGTCTCATCGCGCACGCTCAAGCGGACATAGAAATCCGGCTGGCGCGCCTGCTGAACCGCTACGCTGTAAAGGGATCGGCCGGTTTTCACCGCTGGCCTCACACCGAAAAACTGTCCAAACCATCGCTTCAGAACCATGTCCGCCTCACTTCTGCCGCGAGCTACACTTAACGCGGCCATTGAACTAAGGGTCTGAGGACGCTAGGTCAAAGGTTGCAAGAATGTATTTGGTGAATAAACCCATGTCCGCATCTGCCCATACGACCAAATTGCCTGCTCGGATCAAGGCCCTGACCTCGGCCGCCGTCCTCGCAGCGTGCCTGGTCGGAGCCTCCGCCTGCACGCCGGTGACCTCTTTTGGCGGCTTCCAAGCCATTGAGGAAAAGCCACAGGATGTGAAGCCGCAGATCGACACCCGGTCGATGGTTCTGGAACGTCTGGGCTCGCCTTCGGCGGTGTCGACCTTCGATCCGAACATCTGGTTCTATATGTCGCAAACAACAGACCGGATTGCGTTCTACCTGCCTCAGGTGACCGAACGCACCGTGGTCGCGATCAATTTCGACAAGGACAGCGAGCTGGTCACCAGCGTCAACACCTACTCCATTAAGGACGGCAAGGTCCTAGCCTACAATATGCGCGAGACCCCGACCCGTGGCCGCGAGATGACCATCCTCGAACAGCTTCTGGGCAATGTGGGCCGTGGCGGCCTGCTGCCTCAGGATGAGGAACGCAACATGCCGGGCGGCCGCCGCGAATAGGCCAAACCAAACCTCTGAACCAGAAAATACGCCCCGGAGATTGCTCTCCGGGGCGTTTTCAGTTCTAGCACCTGCCCTGCCCCACTTCGCCGCTAGGCCAAGCAAGGCAGGACTAAGGCAAGCTATCAGCCCGAGTGAGCCAAGACGGCCAGCAGCAGCAGGGCTACGATGTTGGCAATCTTGATCATGGGGTTCACGGCTGGGCCGGACGTGTCCTTATAAGGATCGCCAACCGTATCGCCGGTCACGGCAGCCTTGTGGGCTTCAGAGCCCTTGCCGCCATAGTTGCCTTCTTCGATGTACTTCTTGGCATTGTCCCAAGCACCGCCGCCTGAGGTCATCGAGATGGCCACGAACAGGCCGGTCACGATCACACCCATCAGCATCGCGCCCAGAGCCGAGAAGGCTTCTGCACGGCCAGCAATGGCTTGGATGACGAAGTATAGCGCGATAGGCGAAACCACGGGCAGCAAGGACGGGACAATCATTTCCCGGATTGCAGCCTTGGTCAGGATGTCCACGGCCTTGGCGTAGTCAGGCTTGGCCTTGTACTCCATGATGCCGGGGATTTCGCGGAACTGGCGACGGACCTCTTCAACGACGGCCTCAGCCGCACGTCCAACAGCCGTCATCGACATGCCACCGAACAGGAACGGCAGCAGGCCACCAAAGAACAGACCAACCACGACGTAAGGGTTGGACAGGTCGAAGGCCACCTCGCCCATACCGGCGAAGTATGGGAACTCCGTCGCATTGGCCGCGAAGAACTTCAGGTCTTGGGTATAGGCTGCGAACAGCACCAGCGCGCCAAGGCCAGCCGAACCGATGGCATAGCCCTTGGTCACGGCCTTGGTGGTGTTGCCCACGGCGTCCAGCGCATCGGTAGAGACGCGAACCTCGTGAGGCAGACCGGCCATTTCGGCAATACCACCGGCATTGTCGGTGACAGGACCAAAGGCGTCGAGGGCAACAATGAACCCGGCCAGAGCCAGCATGGTCGTGGTGGCGATGGCCACGCCGAACAGGCCTGCAAACTGGAAGGTCAAGATGATGCCGACGATGATCGCAATCGCAGGCGCCGCAGTGGACTCAAGCGAAACGGCCAGACCCTGGATCACGTTGGTGCCGTGACCTGAGACCGAAGCCTTGGCCACCGAACGCACCGGACGGAAAGCCGTGCTGGTATAGTATTCGGTGATCACGACGATGGCTGCGGTCACACCGAGGCCAACAAGGCCACAATAGAACAGCGCTTGAGCGTCTACCGACTTGCCTTGGATCATAACGGCGGCAGGCACCAGCGTGTTGATAACCACATAGACGCCGACAACCGACAGAAGGCCGGTGACGATCAGGCCCTGATAGAGCGCGCCCATAATGTTCTGGCTCTTGCCCAAACGGACAAAGTAGGCACCGACGATAGAGGCCGGGATACAGATACCGCAGATGGCCAGCGGCAGCAGCATCATGGCATCGACCTCGGCTGTGCCGCGGAAGAAGATCGCCGCCAAAACCATGGTCGCAACCGTGGTCACAGCATAGGTTTCGAACAGGTCAGCGGCCATACCGGCGCAGTCGCCAACATTGTCACCGACATTGTCAGCGATGGTGGCGGGGTTGCGTGGGTCATCTTCTGGAATACCGGCTTCAACCTTACCGACCATGTCGCCGCCCACGTCAGCACCCTTGGTAAAGATGCCGCCGCCTAGACGGGCGAAGATGGAGATGAGTGAAGCACCAAAGCCCAGCGCCACCATGCCATCGACCACTTCGCGGCTGGTTGGCACGAGGCCTTCGATCTTGGTCAGGTAAGCGAAATAACCCGCAACGCCGATCAGGGCGAAGCCTGCCACCAGCATGCCGGTGATCGCGCCGGACTTAAACGCCATGCCAAGGCCCTTTTGCAGGCTCTCAGAGGCGGCTTGAGCGGTGCGCACATTGGCGCGAACGGAAATCAGCATGCCGGCATAACCTGCCGCGCCCGAGAGCACAGAGCCGATAACGAAGCCAATGGCGGCCTTCGGACCGATCAGGAAGTAAACAATGGCCAGAATGACCACACCGACGATGGCGATGGTCGTATATTGCCGCCGCAGATAGGCTTGAGCGCCTTCCTGAATGGCGGCTGCGATTTCTTTCATCTTGTCGTTGCCAGCCGAAGCTTGCATCAGGGTCGCGGTCTGAACGATGCCATAGAGCACCGCCAAAAATCCGGCCGCAATAACCCACCAAATATACGAATCCATGCTGTAGAAGCCCCTTCCAGTGTTTGCACAAGCGACCGATGGCACGTCCAAAACGTCCAAAAGCCGGGTCCAGACAGAACCTGCGCGCCAGTTTCCTCGATTGAGAGCCTAAGTCGCTCCCTTCAACCGGGACGGACGTTGCCAAACATGAGGCGGCAAAGCAACCACTTGCCGAGAGAAGTCTCAGGCTTTGATGTTTATGGCTTGGGCGGAGCCGTGCGCGCGACGCGTTTCTTGGGGTCTTGGCGGACAATTTCGATATCTGCGATCATCCGCGCATCCATGAAGCTGGCGGCCTCTCGTTTCAGAACTGCCTTAACCAGCTTCTCATCAACCCGGTTGGAGTCACCGGGCACGCCGAGGCTCCGACGGTGAGCGGCGCGAACCAAGGCGTCGCGATAGTAGGGCTCTTGGCTGACCAGCTTATAGAGGTCGGCTTTGGGCGACAAAATGATCTTGATCGACATGAACACATAGTTGACCAGCTTCCCGTTCTCGGTGATCGGCACCGCGACCGGTTCCAGAGGGATCGACGGGTCGATCTTGATCGTCGCCGCTCCCCCGGCTGCCATGGCTGGGGTCGCGATGAGCGCGGCAATCAGAGCTAGAACGGGGGCTATTTTTTGCATGGAACCCTTTTACCAGAAGGGGTTTATCCAGCAATTGCTATTCGCCGTGTTGATAGCCCAATGTGCGAACATTCTGAACCGCGCCGCGCCAGGACAGGCGCACACCCGGCTCTAACACGACCTGACCGATCGGGGTGGCGTCGATCCCAAGGTCAGCGGCCTTCGACATGAAGGCCTCTCGCTGGTCGGGCGGGACGGTACAGACCAGCTCATAGTCATCACCGCCCGTGACCAGGGCCAAGCGGGCCGCAACAGGATCATCCTGCAGGGCCAGCCATGCCAAGGCTGCCTCAGACAGGGGAACCCTCTCTAGGTCTAGCTCCAGACCCACCGCGCTGGCGACGGCAATGTGACCGGCATCTGCCGCCAATCCATCCGACACATCCGCGCAGGCTGTCGCATGGGCGCGCAGGGCTTGGCCGAGCCCAAGGCGCGGACGGGGATAATGATAGCGATCCTCCAAGGCACGATTTTGCTCAGCAGAGAGCATCGCCAGCCGCCCTTGCGCCGCCAAAAGTCCCAAATAGCCATCGCCAATGGTGCCCGTGACCATCAGGTCGTCACCGATTCGCGCGCCCTTGCGTCGCACCATCTGGCCCTGCGGTACCCAACCCATGGCGGTTAGGCTGAGGCTCAGCGGTCCGGGGGTCGAGGTTGTATCTCCGCCGAAGAGAGACAGACCGAAATGGGACAAGTCCTCTCCCAGCGCCTTGGCAAATTGGTCACGCGCTTCGGCGTCATAGTGGGACGGCCAACTGACCGCGAGGAAACAGCCATAGGGCTCAGCCCCCTTGGCGGCTAAATCGGACAGATTGGTTCGCAGGAGCTTCCGTGCAATGCGGTCAGGCCGCTCAGCCGCTAGGAAATGCACGCCCTCAACCAAGGCATCCTTAGTGACAACCAGATCAAAGCCGGGGCGAGACGGAATAACCGCTGCATCATCCATCAGATCAAGGGCCTCTGGCGCACCAAAGGTCAGGGGACGAAAGCGCCGGGCGATGTCTTGAAACTCGTCCGACACGGCCCCCTCCAATCAGCCGCGCTCGTCGCGGGCAATGCCGTCCAGCGCGCCATTGACGAAGCCGGGCTCGACCCCTTCGAAGAAGGACTTGGCAATCTCGACATATTCATCAATGACGATCTCGGTCGGGATATCCTTTAGGGCGCTCAACTCAAACGCCCCGGCCCGCAAGATCGAGCGGACGGTGGCGTCCAAGCGGTCCAGTCGCCAGCCGGTCGCCAGACGCTTGGCGATCAGTTGGTCGATCTTGGCCTGATCCTTCACGACCCCGCGCACGATGTCGGCAAAGAAGGCTTCATCTGCCTCCGCCAAGGGTTCGCCTTCAATCTCAGACCCGAACCGATGGTCGACAAACTCCCGCACGACCGTCTCAGCGCCCGCACCGGACACTTCCATCTGATAGAGGGCTTGGATCGCAGCCAACCGAGCGACCGATCGGGTTTGGTGGGCCCTGCCCGCGCCGCTCATCGAATGCCACCGGTCCGCAGCTTACGGCGCAGGAGAACCAGTTCGACAGCCGCCGTCGCCGCCCCGCCGCCCTTGTCGCCTTCGCTGACCCGGGCCCGGCTCCAAGCCTGATCCTCGTCTTCGGTCGTCAAGATGCCATTGCCGATCGCCAGATTGCGGCAGATCGCCAGATCCATCAGGCCGCGCGCGGACTCGTTGGAGACGATCTCAAAATGGTAGGTCTCACCCCGGATGATGCAGCCAAGGGCCACATAGCCGTCATAGTGAGAACCCGCCGGGCTATGTCCGCACTCCTCGGCCAAGGCTATGGCGGCTGGAATTTCGAGCGCACCGGGAACCGTGACCACGTCAAAGGCGGCACCCGCCGCGGTCAGCACAGCCTTGGCGCCCTTGAGTTGCTCATCGGCTAGGTCGCTATAGTAACGGGCCTCGACGATCAAAATACGAATGGTGGTATCCACGATATCCTATTCCTTGACCTGACCGTCGCCGATGGGCTGGCGCCCTGAAATCTTCAAACCATAACCCTCGAGGGCCGCAGGCTTGGCTTGGCTAGAGGTCAGCAGGATCATCTCGCGAACCCCAAGATCGAGCAAGATCTGCGCGCCCACGCCATAGTCCCGAAGGGCGTGGCTCTTGGCCATCTGCACATCTCGGTCGCCATAGCGCTCCGATAGCCAAGCTGGATTGGGATCACGGATAAAGACTGCCACGCCTGCGCCATCAAAGTCCGCCAAGGCCTGCAGGGCTTGAGGAATATAGTCACGCCGCGCTTGGCTATGGCCCAGCATATCGGCTGCAAAATCAACCTGATGCATGCGCACAAGGGTCGGCGTATCGGCATCAATGCGGCCCTTGACCAGCACCATATGCTCGCTGCGATCAATGATGTTGCGATAGACCATCATGCGGAAGGCCCCGCCATAGATGCTCTCAAACGGGCCTTCAACCACGCGCTCGACATTGCGCTCTGTGCGGCGGCGATAGGCGATCAGGTCCGCGATGGTACCGATCTTGAGCCCGTGAAGCTGGGCAAAGCCGACCAGATCGGGCAGGCGCGCCATGGTGCCGTCATCATTCATAATCTCGCAGATCACGCCCGACGGATAGAGACCGGCAAGGCGGCTAATATCGACGGCTGCCTCAGTGTGGCCCGCACGGACCAGAACGCCGCCATCCTTGGCCACCAGGGGGAAGACGTGGCCGGGCGAGACAATATCATCCGCGCCGCGCGTTGGATCGATGGCGACGGCCACGGTGCGGGCGCGGTCATGGACTGAAATGCCAGTGGTCACCCCATCACGAGCCTCAATCGAGACCGTAAAGGCTGTAGAGTGCTCGGCGCGATTGTCGACGGCCATCGGCGGCAAGCGCAGTTGGCGCGCGCGATCCGCCGTAATCGACAGACAGATCAGACCGCGCGCATGTTTGGCCATGAAATTGATCTGCTCAGGCGTCGCCATCTGAGCGGGAATGATCACATCCCCCTCATTTTCTCGGTCTTCGGCATCGACAAGGATATAGGGACGGCCATTGCGGGCGTCTTCGATAATGTCTTCAATCGGTGAGATGGGGGTATCAGACTTGGCGGTCATAGGCTTAAGCGGTCTCCTGCCAGCGTGCGGCATAGCGAGCCAGCACGTCTATTTCCAAATTGACCTTGGCCCCGGCCACCAGTTGGCCAAGGGTGGTCACGTCCCAGGTATGGGGAATGATATTGACGCCGAAGACATCGTCCTCGACCTCATTGACCGT
>CANKPO010000008.1 GCA_947484535.1 Caulobacteraceae bacterium | reverse complement strand
GATTTTCCGGCTGGCCTCGATCTCTCAGGGCGTGTTCAAGCGCAATCTGGATGGTATCGGCACCTCTGACGCCCACGGCGACAATACCGGCGTCAAGATCTTGGCTGATACGGCTCTGGCCGTTCTGAACCGTTAAGCCTGACCCGATGACCGACAGCATTGATTATATTGTTGTCGGAGCAGGCTCGGCAGGCTGCGTGCTCGCCAACCGGCTATCGGCGGACCCGTCCAAGCGGGTGCTGGTGCTGGAGGCGGGGGGTAATGACGACTGGATCTGGTTCCATATTCCGGTCGGCTATCTGTTCTCGATCGGCAATCCGCGCGCGGACTGGATGTTCGAGACCCAGCCCATTGCCGGGCTGGATGGCCGCAAGCTGAACTATCCGCGCGGCAAGGTCATTGGCGGCAGTTCGGCCATCAATGCCATGATCTATATGCGCGGTCAGGCGGCGGACTATGACGGCTGGAAGGCGATGGGTCTGAACGGCTGGGGCTGGGACGATGTCCTGCCGCTGTTCATGGCGCAGGAAGACCATATTGATCCGCCCAGTGCGCTCCATCGCAGTGGCGGGGAGTGGCGGGTCGAGCATCCGCGTATGCGCTGGAAGGTGCTGGACGCCTTTGCCGAGGCCGCGGCGCAGGAGGGCATAGCCCCGGTCGCGGATTTCAATGGCGGCGACAATCAAGGCGCGGGCTATTTTCAGGTCAACCAAAAGACCGGTCGGCGTTGGAGTGCGGCGCGGGGCTTTCTAAAGCCGGTCCTGCATCGCCAAAATCTCAAGCTCGAAACCGGCGTGCGGGTCACCAAGATCCTGATTGAACAGGGCCGGGCGGTAGGGGTTGCCTATAGTAAGGGCGGCCAAGCGTTTGAGGCTAGGGCCTCGGCTGAGGTGGTTTTGACCGCGGGTGCCGTCGGAACACCGCAGCTTCTAGAACTGTCGGGTCTGGGCGATGGTGCACGCCTTCAGGCTCTGGGCATTGAGACCAAGGCCCATCTGCCGGGGGTGGGAGAGGGCTTGCAAGACCATCTGCAGATCCGGCCCTATTACAAGGTCAGCGGTGTGCCGACCATGAATGTCCTCTATGGCTCGCTGTGGCGCAGGCCCCTGATGGCGCTGGAATATGCCCTGTTTCGGCGTGGACCCATGTCGATGGCCCCGTCACAGATGGGGGCCTTTGCCCGATCTTCATCCGATCAGGAACGGGCCAATGTCCAGTTCCACGTCCAGCCCCTGTCGCTGGACCGGTTCGGTGAGCCGCTGCATCGGTTTGGGGCCATCACCATCAGCGTTTGTAATCTGCGGCCGACCAGCCGAGGATCGATCCATCTGGCCAGCTCTAGGGCTGAGGACGCGCCCCTGATTCAGCCCAACTATCTGTCCACGCCCGAAGATGAGCAGGTGGCCATCGACTCCTTGCGACTGGTGCGCAAGATTGTGGCCCAGTCCCCCTTGCAGCGTTACGCCCCGCAAGAACATCGACCCGGCCTAGAGGCCCAGTCGGATGCGGACCTCCTAGCGGCCGCCCGGTCCCTCGGCACAACCATCTTCCATCCGGTCGGGACCGCCAAGATGGGCCTCAAGACAGATCCGATGGCGGTGGTGGACGACCAACTTCGGGTCCATGGCATCGAAGGACTTCGCATTGCCGATGCCTCGGTCATGCCGGCCATCACCTCGGGCAACACCAACTCCCCGACCATGATGATTGCCGAGAAGGCCGCCCGGATGATCCTGTCTGGGCTTTAGATGGCTCTTTCAGTTCGCCATTTGGACAAGAATAGTCGTAAAGTCATAACAATTTCAGTATTTTACGCCTCGTTCTAGATTGCAACCTATAGTTGAAATATTCTTTATTATATATTGCCATAATTTACTACTGAAAAAGCGCATACAGTTGTAAAATTGATGATGCATGGCGCGGGAGTGTGTCTCGCCGTGTCAGAGGCTTTTCGAATGATTTGGGACCGGATATCGGACGACGCTGGGCTTGATTGGATAGACCATGACGTCCGTCAGCAGATCGCGCGCATAGTCGTCACCTTGTTGGCCTGCATTTTCTCGATTTCGAACTTAGGATTAATACCGTCGCTCGTTTGGTTTGCTGCCGCCTTGCTCGCACAGTTTTTGACCTACCGCATTTCAGTGTCCATCCTCTCCAGTACCACAAACGCTCGTCGATTTCGTCTGGCTACGGCCTTGGCGATGTTGTTTGAGACCCTTGTTTGGTCCTATTTGGCCTACCTCTATTGGCAGCCCCCGAGTTTAATCTTCTGTCTCACCTCGCTCTGCATACTGGCCGGGCAATTGCTCCATTCTGTTACATTTGCGTCGCGTTCGAGGGTGGCCTCGTTCGTTTGCGGTGTTCCGCCCGGTCTGATATTGATTGGCATGGCGACCTTTTTGAGCGGTCTGCATGGCACCGAACAGATCATGGCGTTCGTGGCCACAACGGGGGTCGGCTATTACGCGTTCGTGTCGGCAAGCGCGAGCTATGCTGCGCAATCCGCCCTCGAAGAGCAGCGCAGTTTTGCTCAAGGCATCATTGAGGCCCTAGACTCCCGCATCGGGATTATCGATGAGCGGGGCGATTTCATTCACACCAACCGGGTCTGGCGCGATCGGATTGGGGCCATCGAGCAG
Source organism: Caulobacteraceae bacterium (assembly GCA_947484535.1). Taxonomy (GTDB): domain Bacteria; phylum Pseudomonadota; class Alphaproteobacteria; order Caulobacterales; family Caulobacteraceae; genus CAISGS01. Next base: position 11,634 of record CANKPO010000008.1, on the reverse strand, counting down.
CGCACCAATACACGTCTCGGCACCCATATGTCAGAACATACGGGGCGCATTCCGGGACGAAAGGGCCAATTGGTCGAGCGCCAATTGGCCGCCATGCTTGACGGGCATGTTGACAGTTTCTCCACCCTCTACCGGGCCAATGTGGAGGGCGTGAGCCAATGGTTTAGCCTGCGCGCCTTCACCTTGAAAGATGCTGGGCAGGCCAAGGTGCTGGTCATTCAAGACAATGTCACCGAGATCAAGGCCTCTGAGGCGAAGCTAAGGCAGACCAATCGGGGTCTTCGTCGCGCGCGGTTGGAGGCGGATATGGCCAATCGGGCCAAGTCGCGGTTTTTGGCCACCATGGGCCACGAAATTCGGACCCCCCTCAATGGTATTGTGGCCATTGCAGATGTGCTGTCGCGCTCCAAGCTTGCCGAGTCCGACCGAGACCTGATCGATACCATTTCATCCTCCGCCGATACCCTATCAGGGCTCTTGGTCGACATGCTTGACGTGGCGCGGATCGAAGCGGGGCGGGTGAGCCTAGAGCGGGCACCGTTCCATTTGGGTGATGCCCTTAGATCCGTCATCGCCCTCAGCAACATCATTGCGAGCGAAAAGGACCTCGCCCTGAACAGTCACCTCGACCCAACCATTGAGGTCTGGGTCATGGGCGATTTGACCCGATTTAAGCAGGTTGCCACGAACCTCATTGCCAATGCGGTGAAGTTTACAGACAAGGGCAATGTCACGGTTTCGGCGAAACGAAATGAGGCCGGAGCCTTTGAGATTTCTGTTGCAGATACGGGTATTGGTTTTGACCCCACCCAAATCGACCGTCTGTTTAACCCATTTGAACAGGCTGATGACACCGTAACGCGCCGGTTCGGCGGCACGGGATTGGGCTTGGCGATCATCAAGCAACTGATCCTCATGATGGGCGGCAAAATCAACTGCACCAGCGTGCCGGAAAGGGGTTCCGAGTTCCACATTCTGTTGCCCCTCGCCATTACCGAAGCGCCGCCTGAGCAGGTCGAGCCTAGTCTTGAAGACTATATGGAGTCCGCGCCTCTGGTCATTTTGGTGGTCGACGACCATCCTGTGAACCGCAAGGTGGTCGGATTGATCCTCAATCAGTTGAATATCCAGCTGGTTATGGCCGAGAACGGCGAAGAGGCTGTCCAAGCCTTCTACAAGCAGCCCTTTGATGCGGTTTTGATGGATATGCAGATGCCGGTCATGGACGGCTTGGCAGCGACGCGAGCCATTCGTGAGATTGAGCAAAAGGCGGGGCAGGATCGCACGCCGGTTATCATGTTCAGCGCCAATGCCCTGACCGAGCATATTGAGCAGAGCCTAGCCTGCGGGGCGGACATGCATCTGGCCAAGCCGATTACCGCCAAGGGACTTCTCGGGGCCTTGGCCAGTGTCCTGAACAAAGAGCCGAACTTGGTGACCCCACCTATGATTTCGGCCTGACAAGCGCGGCGGGTTCTTCTGATCCCTTGATGGGGGGCTAACCCCCTACCCCGGCTTCGCCGGTACTTCCCCCAGAGGGGGAAGACCTAAGAAAAGCAAATCTTCCCCCTCTGGGGGAAGTGGCGCGAAGCGCCGAAGGGGGCCTTGTTTTGGCTGCAAAATCCTCAACCCATCTAAGGGCATCGTCATCCGGCCCCCTCAACCGCATCCCCCGCGAAGGCGGGGGCCCAGACCTGTGGAGCTCCGACGGCCGGTTGGCCCTGTTCTGGATCCCCGCCTTCGCGGGGAACGCGGCGGTGAGGTAGGGGGTATTTCAAACTCCCTACCTCCGCAGGGCTTAAGGGCAGCCTCACCCCATCGGATACAGGATCTCTTTCGAGACCGCGTTGATCTTCTTCATCACTTCGTCGGGGAGGATCAGGTCGGAGGCGGCGAAGATTTCGGCCAGTTGGTTTTCGTGGGTGGCGCCAACGATGGTCGAGGCCACGAAGTCATGCTGCATGCTCCACGCCGTGGCCATGGTCACGAGCGACATGCCTGCTTCCTGCGCGATGGCCCCGAAACGCTCGGTCGCCAGCAAGGACTTGTCATTGACGAAGCGCTTGGCCATCGCCGCCTGACGGCCGCCGATGTTCAGGTAGTTCGAGAACCGCGCGCCATCGGGACGGGCACCATCATTATACTTACCCGACAGAACGCCGCCCGCGAGGGGGGAGTAGGGGATCAGGCTGACGCCCTCTTGACGGCAGACCTGCGCCAGTTCGTCCTCGAAGCGGCGGTTATTCATGCTGAAATTGTTTTGGATGGTCTCATAACGGGCCAGACCCTCGCGCTCGGAGACCGACAGGCTCTTCATCAGGCCCCAGCTGGTTTCATTGCTACAGCCGATGATCCGCACCTTGCCGCTTTCGACCAGATCGTCCAGCGCGCGAAGGGCGTCTTCATAGCGTGCGCCATGGTCAGGCCAGTGGGTCTGGTAGAGGTCGATATAGTCGGTGTTCAGACGGCGCAGGCTGGCCTCAACCGCGCTGACGATATTGTGGCGGTCGAGCGCGGTCATACCGGCGCGCTGTGAGCCCTTGAGCCAGCCATGGCTGGGGCCGCAGACCTTGGTCGCGATCAGGACCTCGTCGCGGCGCTTGGTCTTCATCCAGCGGCCAACAATCTCTTCGGTGGTCCCGGCCCATTCCTCTTTCGGCGGGACAGGATAGTTCTCAGCCGTGTCGAAGAAGTTGATCCCGGCATCGAGCGACATGTCGAGGATGCGGTGGGACATTTTCTCGTCGGCCTGAGCACCAAAGGTCATGGTGCCCATACAGATCTTCGAAACAACGATGGGGCTCTTGCCAAGGCGGTGGGTTTGCATTTTCGGTCCTGAAGGTTGGGTTGGGACGTGAAGGGGTTTGAAGGCTAAGTTTGGGGAATGAGATAGGTCTGCAAGATCGCCCTCAGACCATCAGACATGGGGCTAGAGCCCTTCTCGTCGGCCTGGACAAAGGTGGTCGTACAGATACCGACGCACTTGCCCTGTTGGAACATGGCTTGGCTGATTTCCATCGAGGCATTGCCAATGCGGGTAATGCCGCTGCCAATATCGAGCATGTCGGGGTGAAAGACCTCGCCCAGAAAGCTGACGCGGGTATCGGCGGTGACGATCCGGACCCATGGCGCGGGACCCAGATCTTCGAAAATCTGCTTCATGAACCGGCCGCGCGCCTCATCATAGAACCCCGCAATGGCCATATTGTTGATGTGGCGCAGGCTGTCCTCATCCCGATAGCGGGTCTGGATCTGGAACGCGAAGGGATAGGCAGCGCGGTCGAGGCGCCAAGGATCGGGCTTCATGGATAGGCTACACTCTGAACAGATCGGATCATCACGACTTAAGGACTGGTTTTAGAGCCTAGCCGCCATTAGGATCAAACGATTGTTTGATTGATCGCCCACCGCCGCCGGAGATAGCCATGTCTAATACCGACCTGTTTGCCCCCATGACCTTTAAGCGTGGCCCAGCCATGAAGAACCGCTTCATGCTCGCGCCCCTGACCAATCAGCAGAGCGGCGCAGACGGTATCCTGTCTCAGGAAGAATATACGTGGCTGGTCAAGCGGGCGGAGGGCGGTTTTGGCCTGACCATGACCTGCGCGGCCCATGTTCAAAAGATCGGCCAAGGCTTTGAGGGCCAACTCGGCGTCTTTTCTGATGATCATCTACCCGGCCTGACGCGGCTAGCGGCGGGGATCAAGGCCAATGACAGCCTAGCAATTGTGCAACTGCACCATGCCGGTATGCGTTCACCCAAGGAACTGATTGGCGAGGCTCCGGTCTGTCCGTCGGCCAATGAGGAGTTCGGCGCACGGCCCATGACCACGGCGGAAGTCGAAGAGATGATCGAGGCCTTTATTGTCGGTGCCGAACGGGCCGAAAAGGCTGGCTTTGACGGTGTCGAACTTCATGGCGCCCACGGCTATGTTCTTTGCCAATTCCTCAGTCCAGAGGTTAATCTGCGCGAGGACCGGTTCGGCGGCTCGCTGGACAACCGCACCTCGGTGATCCGCGAGATCATTGCCGGTATCCGCGCCCGTTGCCGTCCCGACTTCAATCTGGGCCTTCGCCTGTCGCCTGAGCGGTTTGGTTTGAAGCTGTCGGAAATCCTGTCCTTTGCTCAGAGCCTGATGACGGCGGGCGATATTGACTATCTCGACATGTCCTTGTGGGACGTGTTCAAGCTGCCGGTCGAAGAAGAGTTTAAGGACCGTAGCCTGATGGCCTGGTTCGCGGGCCTTGATCGCGGCCATGTGCGCCTTGGCGTCGCGGGTAAGGTTTTGACGGCGGAAAATGCTCGGGCCTGCCTCGAGGCGGGAATGGATTTCGTCCTGATCGGACGCGGCGCGATCTTGCATCACGACTATCCAAAGCTGGTTCAGGCCGATGCCGATTTCCACCCCATCGCCTTGCCCGTCAGCCAAGAGCACCTGGCCAAGGAGGGGCTCAGCCCAAGCTTCATTCAATATATGGGCAACTGGAAAGGCTTCGTCAGCCTCTAGAGGGTGACAGCCTCATCAGAGGACTGCATAGTCGATAAAGAAACCAGCGCGGGGCGTCCTCGGACCCAAACATTGCGCGGATCAAAGGGAGGATGACATGGCCTATGCTCCGGCGACGCGGGATATCTATGATGCGGATAGCCACATCATGGAACTGCCTGACTTTTTAAAGAAATATGCCGATCCCCTGCTGCGTGAAGAGATTCCCGAGGTCAGCTATTCGGCCTCGATCGTCACCGATGAAGAGGTCGCGGTGATCATGTCGCAGGGCGGCCGGCACAGCGCCGAGCATGTGCAGGCCCAGATCGATCTGGGCGACCGGCTGATCCAGTCCTCAAAGGAAATTCAAGCCCTCGGTGCCTTTGATAGCGCCGATCGGACCCGGGCCATGGACCTGCTTGGCTTCAAGAAGCAGTTGGTCTTCGCCACCCACAGCGTCGCCATGCCCTTTTCGGCCAGCTCGCGGCTGGAGTCGCGTCTGCGCTATGGGGCGACGCGGGCCCACAACCGTCACATGGCAGACTTCTGCAGTTCAGATGCACGGCTGATGGGCGTGGCGGTGATCCCGCTCGATGATCCTGAGATGGCCATGGCCGAGCTCGGCTATGTGCTGCGTAGCGGCCTTGAGGCGGTCTGGATACCCCATCGTCCTTGCGGTGACCGCTCGCCCGGTCACGTCGACCTCGATCCCTTCTGGGCCAAGTTGGCCGAGAGCGGCATCCCGTTCCTGCTCCATGTCGGCGGCGCGCCTTTGCAACTGGCCAAGGCCTGGATGAACAATGGCCGTCCACCGACCAAGGATTGGCTGGGCGGCGGTGAGAACCTGCGCACCAAGGATATTGCGCTGCTGCACGAGGGCCCTGAAGCCTTCTTGACCATGATGGTGTTGGATGGCGTGTTCCAGCGCCATCCGACCCTGCGCGGCGCCAGCGTTGAACTGGGCGCGGGCTGGGTGCCTGAACTGCTGCGGCGTCTGGATTGGGTGGTCAAGCACTGGAGCCGCAATGATGCCAATCTGCAGGGCCTCAGCCGCATCCCCTCGCAGCAACTGACCGATCAGATGGCCTTCACGCCCTTCGTCTTTGAAGAGGTCGGCAACTTTATCGATCAGTCCAATCCGGACCTCTATCTGTTCTCCAGCGACTATCCCCATATCGAAGGCGGACGCGATCCCATCGCGCGCTTTGAGGCATCATTGGGTGTTCGAGACGAATCTGTGCGGGCCAAGTTCTATGCTGAGAACTTCCTGCGCATCTTCCCGGCAGCTCGGGTATCTTCAAGCCTGAAGGCCAGCGCTTAATCGCGCTGGCCTCTTTGCGCTAGTTGATCGAGCGATAGGCCTTCTCGCCGTGGACCGCCATGTCGAGGCCGTCATCAATGGTCTCGGGGCTGACCCGAAGCCCGACGGTCTTGCGCACGATCCAGACCAGAACCAGCGTCGCGATAGCGGACCAGCCGCAGACGGCCAGAACGCCGAGGGTCTGGGTGATGGCCTGATCGGACATGGCGATCCCTTCGGCATAGCCTTTTCCGCCGAGGGCCGGGCTGGCTAGGACCGCAACCAACAGGGTGCCGACAATGCCGCCAATGCCGTGCACGGCGAAGACGTCCAAGCTGTCATCGATCTTGAGGCGATGGCGAACCAGTTCCACCGAATGATAGCAGACAAAGCTGCCGACGGCGCCGAGGACCGCTCCGGCCAGCGGGCTGATAAAGCCTGAGGCGGGGGTGACGGTGGCGAGGCCTGCGACCACGCCGGTGACAAGGCCCACCATGCTGACCCGGCCAAAGCGCTTCCACTCGATCAGGGCCCAGACCAGACCCGCCGCCGAGGCTGACATGTGGGTGGCCAGAAGGGCTGCGCCCGCATCGGCATTGGCCGCGAGCGCGCTGCCGCCATTGAAGCCGTACCAACCGACCCACAGAAGGCCCGCGCCCATCATGGTCATGCCGGGATTGTGCGGCGGGTGAAGATCGCGTGGATAGCCATCGCGTGGGCCAAGCTTCCAAGCCAGCAACAGGGCGGAAACCCCCGCCGTGGCATGGACGACCAAGCCTCCGGCATAGTCCATCACAAAGCGCCCCATCAGCCAGCCACCGCCCCAGACCCAGTGGCAGACCGGGGCATAGACGACCAACAGCCAAAGGCCGGAAAAGAGCATGACGGCGCTGAACTTCATGCGCTCGACCGTCGCCCCGATGATCAGGGCTGGGGTAATGATCGCAAAGGCCATCTGGAACGAGAAGAAGACATTCTCAGGTATGGTGCCGACCAGAGCGTCGCGTGGGACGGCGTTCAGCGCAAATTTGGCCAGATCGCCAATCAGGGGATGGGTGCCGGAAAAGGACAGGCTATAGCCGCCAAGCAGCCAGAGCACCGAGGCGAGGCAGGCAATGCCCACACACTGCGCCATGACCGATAGCACATTCTTTGACCGCACAAGCCCGCCATAGAACAGGGCCAGACCGGGCAAGGTCATGAGCAGGACAAGGGCTGTGGAGGCTAAGATCCAAGCTGTGTCGCCTGAAGAGGCTGCAACGACATCCTGAGCCTGCGCGGCTGGCGCAATGGTCCATGCTGCAATGATCGACCCTAGGCCAACCCATCCTATCCGCTTCATCCCAAACCTCTTGATCGTTTGGACTCTCCCCGAGTCTGATGCCATCGCTATCAGGCTGGCTTCCGTTCGGGGAGAGAGAATTTCTGCGGCGGTGTATTTTTCTATCAAACAGCGGAAGAATCTAGAGGTCTAATCGATAGACCCGTTTGGCCGTGCCACTGAACAGGGCGGTCTTTTCGTCGGCGGAATAGCCCTTGGCCAAATGTTTGAAGGCGTTCCACAGGACATCATAGGTGCAGGTGCCTAAATCGACCGGGAAGTTACTTTCGAACATGCACCGCTCGACGCCAAAGGCCTCGATACAGGTCTCGACATAGGGCCGCCATTCGTTGGCGAGGGTCTCGGATGAGGCCGGGGGCTGGGCCATGAAGGTCGGGAAGCCGGGGAAGGGCATGGCCAATCCGCCGACCTTGACCGACAGGTTCTCGCATTTGGCTAGGGCTTGTATCGACTGTTTCCAGATGTCGAACCGCTCCTCTCGCCGCCCCTGATAGCTACCGATGCCCAGCGGCGTGCCAACATGGTCGAGCACCATGGCCGTGTCCGGGAAGGCCTTGGCCAGATCAAGCACATCGCCAAGCTGGGGTTCCAGCAGCCAAGCATCGAACGATAGGCCTAGGCGGGCCAGATGTTTGAACCCTTCGCGGAACTGCGCCGAGCGATAGACACCTGCCGGGCGATGGGCGAGGGGGCCAAGGACATTGCTGTCGGCATCGTATGAGGCGCTGTGGCGAATGCCCCGGAACCGTCCGCCGCCCGCCGCAATATGGGCCTCAAGCACCGCAGCGGCCCCATCGCCGCGCATCAGATCAGCATGACCGACAATGCCCGCGCAGGCTCTGGCCGGACCATAGACACCGCTGGCGCTGATGGCGGCAAAGCCGTTGACGAACTCGGTCTCACCAACGGGACGCATCTCCGATGGCCCACAGGCGCGGTACATGGCTCCGCACTCCATATAGACCGTGGCGATGACATTGTGGCCGCGGTTCATGTCGGCCAGCAACTCATCAAGCAGATAGCGCGGCGACAGACGCAGCAGCCTTTCAAACTCATGTTTGGGCGGCGGCTGGGTGGCGAACAGGGCCGTGCGGTCCCAAAGATGGTGGTGCGGATCGATGATCGGCAGTGTGGGGTCTAAAATGGTTTCGCCCATGGCCTTGTCTCCCTGAAGCCCGCCGCAAGTCTAGAGGCTTGGGTTCATGGGCAGGTCCTCACCATAAGGGGCTAACGCGGTGCGCGCCAAGGGGGCAGATGCGATCACTGCGGCGGTTGGACGCTTGCGCACAAGGGGGCTTTTCGTGGCGAGGATTGTGCATATGATCGTCGGTTAGTTGTTGGCTCGCGCGGCGAAAGCGCCTGAACTTGGGGGATCGCCTCCAGCAATCAGAATGTCAGCAATCATCACAGGAGAGGTGACCTATGGCCGACACCGCAACACTGGCAAAGTCCAGCGACACAACCGCAACCGAGCATTTTGATGTGCTGATCGTCGGGGCGGGCATTTCCGGCGTGGGCGGCGCCTATCACCTTAAGGATCAGTGCCCGGGCAAGAGCTTCGTGGTGCTGGAGACGCAAGAGAGTTTCGGCGGCACCTGGCTGACCCACTCCTATCCCGGCGTTCGTTCGGACAGTGACCTCTATACGTTCGGCTATCGCTTCAAGCCTTGGGTCGGTACCCCGATCGCGTCGGCCGAAGAAATCCTGAAATATATGGGCGAGGTGATCGAAGAGAACGATCTGGATCGTCACATCCGCTATGGTCACAAGATCCTGTCGGCCAGTTGGTCGGGCAAGGACAATCTTTGGACCATCACCGCCGTTAATAAGGCCACAGGCGAGAGCCGCGTCTTCACGACCAACTTCCTATGGATGTGCCAAGGCTATTATCGCCACGACGAGGGCTATACGCCCGAATGGCCGGGCATGGACCAATATAAGGGCCAGATCATCCACCCGCAAAGCTGGCCAAGAGACTTGGCCTATCAGGGCAAGAAGGTGATCGTGATCGGGTCTGGCGCGACGGCTGCGACGGTGGTCCCGGCCATTGCCGCTGATTGCGAGCATGTCACCCTGCTCCAGCGCACCCCGACCTATTTCATCCCCGGCCGCAATGCCAATGATCTGGTCGACAATCTGCGCAAGCTCGAGGTTAAGGAGGAGTGGATCCACGAGATCGCCCGCCGTCAGATCCTGTTCGATCAGGGCGAATTTACCCGCCGCTCGTTCGAGGAGCCAGAAGTGGTGCGCGAAGAACTGCTCTCCGGCGTTCGCGCCTTCCTGCCCGAAGAAACCGTGCAAAAGCACTTTACGCCCAGCTATCGCCCTTGGCGCCAGCGCATCGCCTTTGTGCCGGATGGCGACATGTTCCAAGGCATAGCCTCGGGCAAGGCCAGCGTCGTGACCGACGAGATCGAGCGCTTCACCGAAAAGGGCATAATGCTGAAGTCGGGCACCGAGCTTGAGGCCGACATTATCATCACCGCGACGGGTTTTAACCTGAACGTGCTGGGCGATATCCATTTCTCGATCAATGGCGAGCCCTTGGACTTTTCCAAGACCGTCACCTATCGCGGCATGATGTTTACCGGCGTGCCCAATATGATCTGGGTGTTCGGCTATTTCCGCGCCAGTTGGACCCTGCGGGCCGATCTGATCGGGGACTTTGTCGCGCGGATGCTCAACCATATGGACCAGAAGGGCGTCAAGGCTGTCACCCCGACCTTGCGCCCCGAAGACAAGGACATGCCGCTGCTGCCTTGGATCGATCCGGAGAACTTCAATCCCGGCTATCTGATGCGCGGTATGCACCTTCTGCCTCGCCGAGGCGACAAGGCCGAATGGCAGCACACCCAAGACTATTGGGCCGAAAAGGACCTGTTCCCCCAGATCGATCTCGACGACGCGACGTTCCAATATAGCCAGTGAAACAAGACCCCCTTCGTCGCTTCGCGCCACTTCCCCCAAGGGGGGAAGATCTCGGTTCATAAATCTTCCCCCTCTGGGGGAAGTACCGGCGCAGCCGGGGTAGGGGGGCTTTCGTTCTTATCCCTTTTCCCCCGCTGACTTTTGCGTGACTATAGGCGCAAACAAGAACATCCGAGGGAACGATCATGGGCCAATCCACCATCACGGTGACACCGTCAGGACAGGCCTGTGGGGCCACGGTTACGGGTGTTGATCTGACCAAGCCGCTGAGCGCCGAACAGGTCGCAGATATCCGCGCCGCGTGGCTTGAGCATCATGTGCTGGCCTTTACCGGCCAAGACATTAGCGATGATGATCAGGAGCGGTTCACCATCGCCTTTGGCGGCTTTGGCGACGATCCCTTCATTGCGCCGATTGAGGGCCGCAAGCATGTCATCGCTGTCAAGCGCATGGCCGACGAGACCTCGCCCCTCTTTGCCGAGAACTGGCACAGTGACTGGAGCTTTCAGGCTCGCCCGCCTGCGGGGACCTGCCTCTATGGCATCACCATTCCGCCGATGGGCGGTGACACGCTCTTTTCTAATCAGCACGCCGCTTTGGACGCCATGCCGGGTGCCATGCGCGCCAAGCTTGAGGGCAAGATAGCCATCCACTCGGCCAAGAAGGCCTATGCCCCCGAAGGCTCCTATGGAGAAGGCGACATTGCCCGGCGGTCCATGGATATCCGCCCCTCACGCGCCGCAGAGGCCAGCCAGACTCACCCTCTCATCCGCGCCCATCCCGAGACCGGGCGTCTGGGGCTCTTTAGCTGTTTGGGCTATATTGTCGGGCTTGAGGGCATGGCCGATGAGGAATCCCTGCCGCTCTTGATGGAACTCTATCGCTGGCAGGGCAGCGAGGCGTTCCAGTACCGCCATCGCTGGGAGAAGGGCACGCTTTTGATGTGGGACAATCGCTCGGTGCTTCATGCGGCGACGGGAGGCTATGACGGCTATGACCGCCTGCTGCACAGAACGACGATTGCGGCGTTCTAAGAGCCCCCTACCCCCGCTTCGCGGGTACTTCCCCCAGAGGGGGAAGATTTAAAGCACCAAGATCTTCCCCCTCTGGGGGAAGTGGCGCGCAGCGCCGAAGGGGGTCTTGTTTTGCTTCCATGTTCCCCGCGAAGGCGGGGACCCAGACCCTTTCACTCAGGCGGAAATTGGCCCATTGGAACCCTGACTTTGCGGAGTACTTGGTGGATGGTGAGTGGATAAACACCCCCCTCTCCCAACCCTCTCCCCCTCAAGGGGGGAAAGGGCTTTCTATATCCGCGTCATTGCGAGCGCAGCGAAGCAACCCAGGGGGCTGAAACGAACCTGAATGGGTGTTCCCCTGGGTTGCTTCGGCGCGATGGGCCTCGCAATGACGCGGATATAGACTTCGGCGCGTCCTCATGCTGAGCTTGTCGAAGCACGAGGAAGTCCCACAGACTGAGCCTAATCCGCCGTCAGTTCCAACCCCTCCAACCCGCCATCCGCGCGCCAGGCTTCGATCAGCTTCACGAAGGCAATGGGGCCCTTGCCGTAGGCGCCGTT
>CANKPO010000007.1 GCA_947484535.1 Caulobacteraceae bacterium | reverse complement strand
GTTGGTAAGCAATATTGCGTCAAGGACACCGGCGCCCCCGGTATGCCTTACTCCACGAACGCGACCATCTCGACCTTCCAGAAAGGCTTCCTGAGCCAAGGCTGTTTGGAAACTTCGGTCTATGCACCGGGCGCTTTGGGCACCCCGAACTCGTCAGCGACCTTGGGCGGCCTGCTCGGCAATCTGACTGGTTTGATCACCGGCGACGCCTATGCTGGCAAGACCCAGCCCTCAGATCTGCGTGACATTGAGTCCCTGAAGGATCCGGTCTATCGGGCCAAGACCGACGCCGTTAACTTCCAGATGTCGTACGATCTGACCGACGATCTGACCCTGACCTCCTTGACCGGCTATTCGAAGGGTAGCCTGTTCTCGCAGGCCGATTATAACCGCGTTGCGCCGATCAATACGTTGAACGCCACGCCCTTTTCACCGGGCGGTGTCTTTAATGACCCACAGATTGGGCCGTCGAACAAGTTCGCGACCTTCGACATTTCGAGCGCCGAATCTGAGCAGTTGTCGCAAGAGCTGCGTTTGCAGTCCGCCTTTGCGGGTCCCTTGAACTTCAACATCGGTGCCATTGCCCTTAACTTTAAGAGCGAGGGCGATTACTACGTGTTTGGTAACACCCTCACAGCCTATGCTCAGGTGCTGAATGGGGGAAGGCCTTGCCCAGCCAATACGGCGTCCTGCGTCTATATTGATCCCAATCCGACCCCAACAGGCGATGGACATAACTATTATGACAACCGCACGCCCTATAAGTTGAAGTCTCAGGCGCTGTTCGGTGAGGTCTATTATGAGCTTTCCGACGCCTTCAAACTGACCGGTGGCCTGCGTTATACCAACGACCGCAAGCAAACTATTACAATGCCTGTGGTCCTGCTCGCCCCTGGCAGTGGTCACCCTATCGATCCGGTCACGCCAATCCAGAAAGCGGAATTCAAGGAAATGACAGGTCGCTTCGGTTTCGACTGGAAGCCTGATCTGGCAATGACCGACAGCACCCTGCTCTATGCCTTCTATTCCCGTGGCTACAAGGCCGGTGGTATGAACCCGCCGCAGTCTGTTGCGTCGGGCCTGTCCGCCGTGAAGAACACCTTCGAGCCTGAGTTCGTAAGCTCGTTCGAAGTCGGTATGAAGAACACGATGCTAGACGGCAGCTTGATCCTCAATGCCACGGTCTTCCACTACGACTATACCGGCTACCAGGTATCGAAGATCGTCAACCGGACCTCGGTGAACGAGAATATCGATGCCAAGATCAAAGGCCTTGAGCTGGAATCGATCTGGGAGCCGATCAATAACCTGCGCTTCAATGCCAGCTTGGGCGTGTTGCAGACCGAGATCGGTGAAGCCAGCTCGATCGATACCTTCAACCGCACGCAAGGCAATCCAAGCCTTATCGTGATGAAGGCTTCGAACGCTTCTAACTGTACGGCGAGCAAGGCCGGCGTTCAGGGCCTGATGACCCTGATCAATGCTGGAGCCCTTGCGCCAACCACCATGCTCGGTGTTTGCTCGGGTGCCTTTACCGGTGCGGCCAATCCGCTTAAGGCCTTTGGCATCGACATCCCCTTCAGCGACGGTATCTCCAAGAACCTGAAGGGCAACGAACTGCCAAACTCGCCTAAGGCGACCTTGTCCTTGGGTGCGCAATACACCTTTGAACTGCCTGCAGGTTGGGGCGGTACGATCCGTGGTGACTACTATCACCAGGGCCAGTCCTATTCGCGTATCTATAACAGCTTCGCGGACCGGATCGACTCTTGGGAGAACGTCAACGCAACCTTGCAGATCTCTAACGAGAGCAACGGCATCCAACTGGAAGCCTATGTGAAGAACCTGCTGGATGACGCACCGATCACCGACCTCTATCTGACCGATGACTCGTCGGGTCTGTTCCGGAACGGCTTCCTGCTCGAGCCTCGCACCTTCGGTGTCTCGATCATGAAGTCCTTCTAAGACTGATCTGAATAGCTAAGATGGGGGCCGGTGGATTAATTCACCGGCCCCTTTTCTTTTCGGCGTGCCTTAACGGCTTTGCAACACCACCTCGGTAAGGTGACATAACAGTATCCAAAAGCGTTGCGTTCCAAATGTCCGTTACACTGCCCCTCTGCGACTCCATTTTGCCGGTCGGGCCTGATGCCGGGCGGGCGCAGGTGCTCGACCGCTTTCTGACAGAACCGAGACTGGAGCTATTGCCGGTTACCCGGAACAACCGTCCCATCGGACTGATCACCAGAGGTGGCTTTGCCCTGGGCCTGTTGCAAGATGGCGCTCTGAGCGGTTCCATCGAAACCATGACCATCGCAGATCCCGTCATCGTCAATGCCGCTCTGGGACCCGACGAAATATGCGATCTCATGCGGGCCTCAGTCCATGCGGTGCCCGGCGTCATAATGGTCGAAGCTGAGGGTGGCTATATGGGCGTGATCTCCGCCACCGCCCTGTTGCTCTCCCTGCAACAGAGCTTTCGACTTGAGCCTCGCTCTCAGCCAACGAAAGCGGCCCAATCCTCGACCATCCCCAGCAGCTCGGCTCGGGATCGCGAACTGTTCATCTCTGCGGTTGCCCATCAGATCGATGGCCCCTTAGAGGGCATAATCAGTCTGTCTGAACGGCTCTCACGTCATCCGCTCAATAGTGACGGCCGAACCCAGGTCCAGACCATCCTTGAAACGGGCAGGGGCGTCCTTCAGCTCGTCCGCCACGCCGCCGCGCTGGGCCGAATTGATGCTGGGGATATTGTCCTTGCGCCCGAGCCCGTGGGGCTCGGTACCCTGATGGCAGACCTCGAAGAGGCGTGGCGCGTTCGGGCCGAAGCGGCCGGTCTTACCCTGATGGTGTCCTACGAGGGTCCGCAAGACCTTACCGTCAGTGTGGACCCCGAGATGATGCGGCGCCTTTTCAACACCCTCGTCGAGCGGGCCCTGTCTGTCACGCCGCGCGGCATTGTCGAGGCCAGCCTGAGGGCCAAGGTCGAGGCTACCGGTGTCTATCTTGAAGGCCGAATTCGGGATGGTGGCGTTAGCCTTGCAGCCAATCGCTTAGCCCGTATCTTTGAGCCTATGCCAGACCGCGCGGGCGGCTCTTTCTTGGAAAGCGTCGGGCTGGCGCTTTGCAACCGCATCATTGGAGTCATGCATGGCAATATCCGCGCTGAGAGCAATGTTGGGTCAGGCTCTAGCATCGCCTTTGATTTGCTGGTCCCAGAGCTAGCCTTTACCCCGGCTCAATCGGCTGAGCCTCGCAGCGACGGCCGTGACGGAGCCATCCGGGCCCATGTTCTGGTGGTCGATGATAATGCCACCAACCGCATGGTTGCTGAGGCCCTATGCGAGATGTTCGGTTGCACCTCTGAGGCCGTCGAAGATGGGGTTGAGGCGGTCGACTATGCCGCCACGGGCCGCTTTGACGTGGCCTTGATGGACATCAAGATGCCGCGCATGGACGGCGTGGAGGCGACCTTGGCCATCCGCGCCTTGCCGGGTGCCGCGCGAAATCTTCCCATCATTGCCCTGACCGCCAATGCCGACCCCGAAGATGTTCGGCGGTATCTGTCCATTGGGATGTGCGATGTGGTCGATAAACCGATCAAATCCGACATTTTGCGCGATGCGATCCGGGCAGCCCTCGCCTCGACGACCGGCGTAGCACAGGCAGACGCCAGCGCGGTTGCCTAGTCGCAACCGTCAAAACAGCTAAATTTCATGAAGAAATCGCCGCGGCATGCCTTTGGTAGCTGGAGGCGGGATCGAACCGCCGACCTGTGGGTTATGAATCCACCGCTCTAACCATCTGAGCTACCCAGCCAAAGGCATTGCCGAGCGAGGGATGGCTTATAGGGGCAAGTCCGATCCGCTTCAAGCGCCCGTTTCATGTTCCTGATCAAGTCTTTTGCGGGAAATTCCGGATCAGAGCGCGCAGGCCGCTTGGGCCGCAGGGCGGATAGGGTTAGGGTCCATCCTCATGAGTGTTCTGCAACTTTTGGGTTCCGCCATCGACGGGGGCGCGGAGACCTATTTCACGGACCTGACGCGGGGCTTGGCTGCGGCTGGGACCGATCAGGTCGCGGTGATCCGGGCCCATGCCGCGCGGCAGTCGGCCCTTCAGGACGCGCAGATTCCGACCACAATCGCCCGCTTTGGCAGCCAACTGGACCTCTTTACCAAGGGTAAGGTCCGGACGGTGGCCCGCGCCTCAAGGGCCAAGGTTCTCCTGGCTTGGATGAACCGCGCCGCAAGCCATGCCCCTTCTGGGCCTTGGGCCCGGATTGGCCGGTTGGGCGGCTATTATGACTTGAAATATTATCGCGGCTTTCACGCCTTGGTGGCCAATACGCGCGACATTACCGATTGGATCTTGGCCCAAGGCTGGCCGAAAGATCGGGTCCACTATATCCCCAATTTCGCCGAGGCCGGACCGCTTGAAACGGTTGACCGCGCCAGTCTGGATACGCCTTCTGATGTGCCCTTGCTGCTGTCTATGGGCCGTCTGCACGAGGTAAAGGCCCACGATATCAGCCTAAAGGCCTTGGCCTTGATCCCGCAGGCCTATCTGTGGATCGCGGGCACCGGGCCGCTAGAGGCCGAGCTTAAGGCCTTGGCCCAGTCCCTTGGTGTCGCGCAGCGGGTGCGGTTCTTGGGCTGGCGCAACGATGCTGCCGCCCTCTATCGCACCGCAGATGCCTGCCTATTTCCCTCCCGGTTTGAGCCCTTGGGCAATGTCGTCATTCAGTGCTGGGCCAACGGCTTGCCCGTCATCGCGGCCGCCAGCCAAGGTCCCTCGCAGTTGATCACGCCGGGGCAAGACGGATTGCTGGTCCCCATCGATGATGCCCCGGCGCTGGCCACCGCCGCCCGCCGCGTGCTGGCTGAGCCCGCCCTTCGGGATCAGATGGTTCAGCAAGGTCTGATCCGCATGGACGGTGAGTTCTCGAAGGCTGCCGTCATTGCCCAATGGCAGGCCCTGTTTGCGCACTATGGAGACCGGCCATGTGCGCCATAGCCGGATGGTTTGGCCCCGCCGCCACAGATGGTTCTGTGATTAAGGCCATGGCCGCCACGCTCGGCCATCGCGGCCCTGACGGTATCCGCGTCGAGCAGGGTGCAGGTTGGGACCTTGCCCATGGGCGCCTATCGATCATCGATCTGGAGGGGGGCTGGCAGCCCCTGCATGGCCAAGGCGCGACTGTGATCGGCAATGGCGAGATCTATAACTATATCGAGCTGACCGCTGACCATGGCCTAGCGGGCAGTCTGACGACCGGATCCGATTTCGAACCCCTCTTGAGCCTCTATGGCCGCGAAGGGCAGGCGGCCTTTGACCGGCTGCGCGGCATGTATGCCCTTTGCCTGATCGATAGGGCCGACCGGCGCTGGCTGGTGCGCGATCCCTTTGGCATCAAGCCGCTCTATTGGACGCAGCAGGACGGCACCTTCGCCTTTGCCTCTGAGCCGCGCGCCTTGCGCCTTGGCCAGCCGCGCCAGATCGTGCCCGAACGGATCGAAGAACTCTTAAGCCTGAACTACAGCCTCGGCACCGGATCGGTGTTCGCGCATATCCACCGCCTCGCCCCCGGTGTGGTCGCCGAAATCATCAAAGGGGAGTTTGCGCCCCTGCGGGTTCGTCCCGCCATACCGCCGCGTGATCGCGCCGTGCCCACCGATGAGGCCGGGGTGCTCAAGGCGCTAGATGCGGTGCTGGAGGAGAGTGTTCGGGTCCATCAACGTTCAGATGTGCCCTATGGGCTATTCCTGTCGGGCGGTGTGGATTCTGCCACCATCGCCACCTTGATGAGCCGTCTCAATGCCCGCCCTGTCACCGCCTTCACCTGTGGCTTCACGCCGCCCAAGGGCGAAGATTGGAGCGCCAAGGACGAGCGCGGGCAGGCTGAACGTGTGGCGCGGGCTCTCAATCTGGATTGGCACGAGGTGGCCTTTACCGAAGAGGATTTTTGGCGGCTCCTGCCCAAGGTCGCTTGGGCGCTGGATGATCCGACCACCGACTATGCCACCTTGCCCACTTATAGGCTCGCTGAGGCCGCCAGAGACGATCTGACGGTGGTTTTGACAGGCGAGGGGGGTGATGAGCTGTTTGGCGGCTATGGCCGCTACCGCCGCGCTCTGAGGCCAAGATGGCTCGGTGGGCGCGCAGCAGAACCGCAGGTCCTAGCCCCCTTCCTGCGGGACGGTGGGGCCGGGGCTCTGGCCCGCTGGCGCCAAGCGGCAAAGGCGCCCAAGGGCCTGAGCCCGCTGCAAGAGGCGCAATATGGCGACATCGCCACGTGGTTGCCCAATGACCTTCTGCTCAAGCTCGACCGCTGTTTGATGGCCAATGGCTTGGAGGGGCGAACGCCGTTTCTAGACCCGGCTGTTGCGGCCTTCGCCTTTCATCTGCCAGACCGCCTTAAGGTGCGGGGGCGGATGGGGAAATGGATCCTACGCCAATGGCTGGCGCGTCACTGTCCTGCGGCTGAGCCCTTTGCCAAGAAGAAAGGGTTCACGGTTCCCGTCGCCGCTTGGATTGCGCCGCGCGCCGCCGATATGGGGCCACGGATTGCGGCCAGCGCGGGCGTGGCGCGGGTCTGTGACCAGAGCGCCGTCCGTACCGTTTTTACCGACGACACCCATGCTTCAAGCCGCTGGCCCCTGCTGTTCTATGCGGTCTGGTACGCGATCCACGTCGAGGGTGCCGAGCCGCAAGAGGCGCTGCAGGCGCTGATGGCCTAACCCCCTACCCCGGCTTCGCCGGTACTTCCCCCAGAGGGGGAAGATTTGGTTTTCTTAACCGCGTCATTGCGAGCGCAGCGAAGCAACCCAGGAGAATGGAACGGACTTCAGGAGATGTTCCCCTGGGTTGCTTCGACGCTATGCGTCTCGCAATGACGCTAATCGTCCCCCATCCGCGTTCCCCGCGAAGGCGGGGATCCAGACCATTTCACTCCGCCTGGAAGCGACCCGCCGGACCTCTGTCTTCGCGCGGAATGTGGCGGAGAGATCGGGGGTGTACCCCCCCACTCCCAACCCTCTTCCCCACAAGGGGGGAAAGGGCTTTTTTCACCCGCGTCTCGCAATGACGATGGACCCTAGCTCGTGAACCTAAAATGCAGGACGTCGCCGTCCTGAACCTTATATTCCTTGCCTTCCAGACGCATCCGGCCGGCTTCCTTGGCTCCCTGTTCGCCATTGAGGCGGACATAGTCGTCATAGGCGATGGTTTCTGCGCGGATGAAGCCCTTTTCGAAGTCGGTATGGATGACGCCGGCCGCTTGCGGGGCCGTGTCACCGACATGGATGGTCCAGGCGCGGGCTTCTTTGGGGCCGACCGTGAAATAGGTCTGTAGACCCAAGAGGCTGTAGGCCTCGCGGATCAGGCGGTTGAGACCAGGTTCAACAAGGCCGAGCGTTTCCAAAAACTCCGCCCGCTCATCGGCGTCGAGCAGGGCGATTTCGCTCTCGATCTTGGCCGAGATAACCACGGACTTGGCATTGTCCTTGGCGGCCCGTTCAGCGACCAGATTGGACAGGGCATTGCCTTGGTCTGCGCTATTTTCCTCGACATTGCAGACATAGAGGGCGGGCAAGGAGGTCAGGAGTTGCAGCATGTGCCAGGCCTTCTCGTCGTCAGCCTCGATCTTGGCGGCGCGAGCAGGGCGACCTTCGTTCAGTTGGTCGAGCGCCAGCTTGGCCAGACGCAGGGTATTGATGCTCTCCTTGTCGCCGCCCTTGGCGCGTTTTTCGAGATTGACGATGCGCTTTTCAAGGCTCTCAAGGTCGGCGAGCATCAGCTCGGTCTCGATGATCTCGAGGTCAGACAGGGGATCGATGCGGCCCTCAACGTGGGTGATGTCATCATCGATGAAGCAGCGCGAGACGAAGGCTACGGCGTCACAGTCGCGAATATTGGCGAGGAACTGGTTGCCCAGTCCTTCACCCTTAGAGGCGCCGCGCACGAGGCCAGCCACGTCAACAAAGTTGATCCGGGCGGGAATGATCTCTTTAGAGCCTGCAATGGCCACCAGCCTGTCGAGGCGCGGCTCTGGCACGGCCACGTCGCCGACATTGGGCTCGATCGTGCAGAACGGATAGTTGGCCGCCTGGGCCTGAGCCGTCTGGGTCAGGGCGTTGAATAGGGTGGACTTGCCAACATTGGGCAGGCCGACGATTGCGACTTTGAGCGCCATCGAGTCCTCGGATCAGAAGATGAAAACAGGGTGCGCCGCTGTGAACGACGCGTCGAAGGCCCTTATGGCCGAGCAAAGGCCAAGGCGCAAATGCTGCGCTAGGGTCAGGGCTAATCAGTTGGCCGGTTTGACCCCTTCAATCAGGCCTGCCTTGCGCGGATCGGCCTTGGGCGAGGGGGCCAGGCGCATGACCTCGGTCTGGTATTTCTCGTCCTCGGTGGCGGCGAGCAGCGGCGCGGCATCCGCGCAGGCTCGGCACAGGGTCTCGACCCATGGCCCATCGACCTTGTTAAAATCGGACAGTACCCAGCCCAGAACCATATCCTTATCGCCGGGATGACCGACGCCCATCCGCGCACGGCGGAAGTTGGGACCCATCTGGCCGATGATCGAGCGAAGGCCATTGTGTCCCGCCGCCCCGCCGCCGGTCTTCATCCGGAACCGTCCGGGGGCCAGATCCATCTCATCATGGAACACCACGACCTGATCGAGCGGGGTCTTATAGAATTTGGCAGCGGCAGCGATCGCGCGGCCGCTTTCGTTCATATAGGTCTGGGGCTTCATCAGCAGGGCGCGAACCTCACCTGCGGGGGTCTGGATATTGCCCTCGCAGACCTCGCTCTGAAACTTGGTGCGCCAAGGGCCAAAGCGCCAGCGGCTGGCCATCTCATCGACGCACAGAAAGCCGATATTGTGGCGATTGCGCTCATATTTGGGTCCAGGATTGCCCAGACCAGCCAAGATCAACATGGGGCGTCCATTCTCAATGGGCCAGCAGGGGCCAATGGGGGCCTGAATATAGATACAGGGCGCGCCCGTTAAGGCACGCCCTGCAGTATTGGGGTCTCAGCGTTTCAGATCTAGCGGTTGCGAGCGCCAGATTTTAGCGGCTCAGCAACAGAGGATCGAAGGTCGCCTTGATTAGCTGACGCGCAGCAGGTCGAAATGGACCGGCTCATCGCTGACAGGGTGGAATTGGATTTCCTTGGCGACGACCTTTTGGGTCTTGCCACCATGCGACAGGGTGACCTGTTGGCCAGCCAGCTTGCCGGACAATAGGGCCTTGCGGAATTCGTTGCTCTTGACCGAAATGGCCAGGGGCTCAGCGCCGCCGCCATAGACGACGCCCGGTACATGACCTGCACGGCGGGTTTCACGCGCGCCACCGGTACCAGTGCGCTCACGCAGTTCAACATTCAGGACGATCTCGGCCATGGCCATGCTCTCAAACGAAACCGCCGCACTGTGACCGCGCGGCGTAGGTCGGACAAATAAGGTGGCGGTAGATACACGCTTCAGCGCGTCCATGCAACGGTTCAGGCCGCATGAACGCAAATGGTTGGTTCACAACGTTCCAAGGATCGGCTCAACCGGTCCTAATCGAACAGTTTTGAGACCGATTCCTCGTTGGCGATCCGGCGAATGGCTTCCCCGATAAGGGGCGCGGAGCCGACAACCCGGATCTTCGGGCTTTGCAGGACATTGTCGGCGGCCTCGATAGAATCGGTCACTACCAGTTCGGTCAGAACAGAGGCATTGACCCGGTCCACCGCCGCACCCGACAGGACGCCGTGGGTGATGTAGGCTGACACTTCGGTGGCACCATTTTCGATGAGTGCCGCTGCCGCGTTGCACAGGGTGCCACCAGAATCGACTATATCGTCAAACAGGATGCAGCGGCGACCGGACACATCACCGATGATGTTCATCACTTCGCTCTCGCCCGGACCGGAACGGCGCTTATCGACGATGGCTAGGTCAGCATTGAGGCGCTTGGCCAATGAGCGGGCGCGGACAACGCCGCCAACATCGGGCGACACGATCATCAGGTCGCTGCAATCGCGATAGTGATCTCGAATGTCGAGGGCCAGAACCGGGGTGGCGACCAGATTGTCGGTGGGAATGTCGAAGAAGCCTTGGATCTGTCCAGCGTGCAGATCCATGGTCAGGACCCTATGCGCTCCAGCGCGGGTGACCAGATTGGCAACAAGCTTCGCCGAGATCGGGGTGCGGCCACCAGTCTTTCGATCCTGACGCGCATAGCCGAAATAGGGCATGACCGCCGTGATCCGCCGGGCCGATGCGCGTGACAGGGCGTCGATACAGATCAACAGCTCCATCAGATTGTCATTGGCCGGGTAGCTGGTAGATTGGATGACAAAGACATCCTCGCCGCGGACATTCTCGTCGATGGTGACGAAGACCTCATTATCGGCGAAGCGGCGCACCTGGGCGCGGGTCAAGGGCATGTCGAGATATTCAGCGATGGCCTTGGCCAGCGTACGGTTTGAATTGCCAGCAAGCAGTTTCATCTTGAGTGCACCCCTAGACCCCGATTGACCGGCTTCTATCAGTCCGCCGTGGACCGGCAAGTCTGATCTGCCCAATTCACGATCTTGTGGGCAATCTTTATGGCGACTGCAACCTTTGGTCAGTCCGCCGTGAGCATTATGGCCGAGAGCAGGCGGCCATAATCGTCATCCTTCTGATGAAAGGCGCGGCGATTCGAGAAGAACAGGTCGGGCTCGGCCAGCGTGTCCTTGTCGATCCATTCTGGTGCTTGGACGCCCGCGCCGCGCAAACGCTCCAGCACAAAGCTAGGAAGGTCGAACATGTGCTTGCCCGCCTCCGCCGCAGGGCGGAAAAAGCGGCTAGACCCTGGGCGTTCGGTTTCGAACCGTTCAAAGAACTCTGGGCCAACCTCATAGGAGTTTGGACCGATGCAGGGGCCGATGATGGCAACAATGCGCTCAGCCTTGGCTCCTCTGGCCACCATCGCCTCAACCGCTGCCTCAGCCATGCCAGATAGGGCACCCTTCCATCCCGCATGGGCCGCGCAGACCACCCGCGCCTCAGCATCGGCCAGAAGGATGGGCGCGCAATCTGCCGCCAAGGCGCCGCAGACTAGGCCGGGCTGAGAGGCCACAACCCCATCGCCCTCGAGCCGGACCTCACCGGTTTGATCTTCTGCAGACAGGACGATGGTGGAATGGATCTGATGGCCGGTCAAAAGATGGTCGGTGTCGGTGCCAAAATGGGCGGCGGCGCGGCGACGGTTCTCCATCACGTCCGCAGGCTCATCGCGCGATCCGCGTCCGACATTGAGACTGTCATAGACCCCGGTGGAGACGCCGCCCTGACGGGTGAAGAAGGCGTGCTTGATGCCCTTGAGGGCCGAAAGCTTGGGGTGGGTCAGGACGGGAAGCGGGCTCATGATGGATCCTCTGGATCGGTCGAAAATCCGGGGGGCTGGGGCAGGTCCTTGGACCATAGGCCCGCGACCTTGAACAGGTCCCCCATCTGGTCCGGCGCAATGAGCCGTTCAAGCTGGCGTTCGGTGGTGGCGCTCTGGTCCGGACGGGCCTTGGCCAGACTTTCGGCCCGCGCGACAACGCCCAGCCGCTGCAAAAAGGCGCTTTGGGAGGTGATGGCGACCTCGACCCCTTCGGCCTGCGCCGCCTTCAACACGGCTGGGAAATCGGCATGGATGGTCAGGTCGTCTAGCCCGGGATGGTCCAAAGGGCCGTACTTTTGATGGCTGCGGAGAGCCTGCAGCGTATCGCCGAACCCCTCGGTGTCGCGGCCATAGTCGATCAAAAGACCAGCGCCGCCGCGTGTCGCGATCAGGGCGGCGACCTCAGCGCTGAAGGCCTCCTGCGCCGCCGACAGTTCCAGCACCGCGCCTTGCGGGGCGGGGGGAAAGAGGCCCTCCACGGGGCGCGGCGACAGGCCAAAGGTTAGGTCCCCCTCATCGTTCAGCCCGACCATCCGCTCGGCCCAGCCCGTGGCGGTGCGGATAAATTGCCGGGCGGGCAAGCAGTCTAGAACCTCATTGGCGATGAGGATCACGGGGCCATCACCCTCCACCTCGTCCAGTCTCGTGACCCAACGGATCGGCGCGTCCGCCAGTCTTTGCTGTTGGATCAGGGTCAGGGGCGCGCTGGTTTCAACGAGCGTGACGTCAAGACCCTTGACCATCTGAGGGGCCAGCCGGGCGGCGCGCAGAAGATCGCTCATCAATGTGCCATCGCCTGGACCAATCTCGATCAGGCTAAGCTGCTTGGGGCACCCTAGGCTTTCCCAGACCGCGATGGTCCATAGACCAAGCAGTTCGCCAAACATCTGTGATGTTAGGGGCGCAGTCAGAAAGTCCCCCTCTTCGCCCAGCTTGGGATGGGCTGCGTAATAGCCATCCTTGGGGTCATGCAGGCATAGGCCCATATATTGGGCCACGCTGATCGGGCCAAAGGCGCTGATCTGGGCCTGAAGACGGGCCTTCAAGCTCATTGCGCGGCGGGGGTCTTTTGTGCGCGCCAAACCAGCCAAGCGCCGATCAGGATCATTGGGACCGAAAGGATCATGCCCATGGTCAGGCCGAACGGGAAATCGGGCATGCCGATATCTGGCTCGCGCACGGTCTCGAGGCTGAAACGGATCAGGCCATAGCCGAGCATAAAGAGCCCCGCGACACCGCCGCTTCTTTGCAGCCAGCCTAAACGATGGGTGGCGAAGCGCAGGATGATGAACAGCAAGATACCCTCGAGAGCAGCCTCATAGAGCTGGCTCGGATGGCGCGGCTCTGGACCTGCGGCGGGAAAGATGATCGCCCAAGGCACATCGGTGGGGCGTCCCCAAAGCTCGCCATTGATGAAGTTGGCAATGCGGCCAAACAGCAGGCCAAAGGGCGTTGCGGCGGCAACCAGATCGCCCAATCTGAGCAGGTCGATCTTACAGTGCCTAGCAAAGAGCGCGACCGCGACACAGACCCCGATAAAGCCACCGTGGAAAGACATGCCGCCTTGCCAGATCTTGAAGACCTCAAGGGGGTCCGACACCATGCGGTGAGCGTCATAAAAGATCGCTGAACCCAGCCGTCCACCGACAATAACCCCGAAGGTGATCCAAAGGATGAGATCATCGATCTGAAGGGACGTGGCGGTTGGCTCAGCGCCGCCCCACAGGGCGGGCTTGCGGGTCAGGCTAACCATATAGCGCCAGCCCAGCAAGATACCCGCCACATAGGCGAGGCCGTACCAGCGGATGGCGATGGGGCCCAGTTGGATGAGCACCGGATCGAAGTCTGGAAACTGCACGAAAGCCGTCCTTTGGTTGCGTCGCAAGAGGTTTAGCAGGCTCCGCCCACAGGGGGGAGGGGGACTGTAAAAATCGCTGCTGCATATCCTTTCCAAATCCTAAAGATTTTGGCTATAGAGGGTCCATGCACAGCCAAAATCCTTTTCTTGATGAGTTCGCCAAGCTGACCACCACGGCCATGGGCCTGGCCCAGGCCGCTGGTGAGGAAGCCAAAACCGCAGTCCGCGCTCAAGCTGACCGTTTCGTTGCCGAGATGGATCTGGTGCGCCGCGATGAACTGGATGCCCTAAAGGCGGAACTTCTGTCCCTGCGGCAGGAGATCGAGGCCCTCAAGGGCAAGCTGGACGATTCGTCCACAAGCTAATCTTCGCCTGCTGCGTGAACCGGCTCGTGACCCGAGCCTGGAAGCAGCTTAAGCTCTTTCTTGCATGAGGCGATTCCCGGTCACGCCATCCGCATCGACCGCGCCTTTTAGGATCGTCTTGTTATGGACACCCCTTACGCCGACGAAGACTTGGACATCGGTTTAGACCCGTTGGACGTGGTCGAGCATGTTCTGGTCGCTGAAAACCTGACCTTTGACCGCACCGATGAGGGCGATCTCGCCTTCTCACTGGCCGGGGACTGGAAGGACTATGAGCTTTGGTTCGCTTGGCGCGCCGAGGCCGACTGTCTGCAGCTTTGCCTCTCGGTGGATTTGCGCGCGGCTAAGGATCAGCAGGCCAAGGCCTATGAACTCTTGTCTCTGATCAATCAGCGGGTTTGGCTCGGCCATTTCGAGGTCTGGGCCGATGAGGGAGAGGTGGTTTTCCGCCACGCCCTGTCCTTGCCCCATGGTGAGCGTCCAACCTTGGCGCAGGCGGCATCGATGATTGATGCGGCGGTCGAGGCGGCGGACCGGTTCTATCCGGCCTTTGACTTCCTGTTCAATGGCGACAAGTCTCCCGCAGAGGCCGTGTCGGCCTGCATGTTCGAGACGGTCGGCACAGCCTGAATTTTCGGTCTAAGGCGGATTTGATCATGACTCCCATTTTGATGCTGGG
>CANKPO010000006.1 GCA_947484535.1 Caulobacteraceae bacterium | reverse complement strand
TTCATTTCCTCGGCGGTCTGTTCTCGTGAACGCCCGCCCCGCGTCGATGGCTGATCATATGCAGAATTCTAGCGCCCGCAGCACTGCCGCCCGTTTAGGGCTCATGTCGGGGCTCGCCTTGCTTCTTTCTGGCACGGCCTTGTCCACGCCGGCCTTGGCTCAGGCAACCGGAGCGCCTGCTGCGGCATCGCCGCAGGCGGCAGTCATCCAGCGCATCATTATCAAGGGCAATGAGCGCATTGAGCAGGGGACGGTCCTGTCCTACCTGCCGATCCAGCCCGGTGATCTGGTCGGCCCGCCCCAGATCGACTTGGCGCTCAAGACTCTGTTCCGAACCGAGCTGTTTGCCGACGTCAAGCTGGACATCCAGTCCACCGATCTGGTTGTGACCGTGGTTGAGAACCCGATCATCAATCAGGTGGTCTTTGAGGGGAACGATAACCTCAAGGAAGATAAGCTGCGTGATGAGGTGACCATCCGTCCGCGCGGCATCTTCACCCGCTCCAAGGTCCAGAAGGACGTGCAACGGATCATCGAACTCTACCGCCGCTCTGGCCGGATTTCGGCCACCGTGACGCCCAAGGTCGTGGAGCTGCCGCAAAAGCGTATCGATCTCGTCTTTGAGATCAACGAAGGTCCTAAAAGCGGCGTGCTGCGGATCAACTTCCTCGGCAACAGGGAATATTCTGACAACGATCTGCGCGACGTGGTCGTGACCAAAGAGTCGGAATGGTACAAGTTCCTGACCTCGAACGACAATTACGATCCAGACCGGATCGAATATGACCGCGAGCAGCTGCGTAAACACTATCGCAATCGCGGTTTCTATGACTTCCGCATCATTTCTGCGGTTGCTGAGTTGGCGCCCGATAGGAACGGGTTTGCGATCACCTACAGCCTCGATGAAGGCCCCAAATATAAGTTCGGCAAGCTTACCGTCGATACGGACCTAAACAAGTTGAATGGCGATATCCTGCGGATGTTGCTGCCGATCCAAGAGGGACAGATCTACGAAGACAAGCGGATCGAGGACGCAACCGACGCCCTGACCTTTGCGGCCGGTGCCGCAGGCTTTGCCTTTGTGGATATTCGTCCGCGCTATGTGCCCAACAAGGCGACCAAGACCGTCGATGTTGTCTTTGAAGTCCAAGAAGGCCCGCGCGTCTATGTCGAGCGCATCGATATTGTCGGTAATGTTCGCACCCTAGATCCCGTCGTGCGGCGCGAACTTCGCCTGACCGAAGGCGATGCTTTCAACCGGGTTCTTGTCGATCGGTCTGAGAACCAGGTCAAAGGCCTTGGCTTCTTTAAAGAGGTTGAGATCGAGGAATTGCCAGGCAGTGCGCCTGACCGCACGATCTTGAAGGTCAAGGTCACCGAGCAACCCACCGGCGAACTGTCCTTCAGTGCGGGTTATTCGTCGCTGGACAAGGTCGTTCTGGACCTTGGTGTGACCGAGCGAAATTTCCGGGGTCGTGGCCAGAGTGTGCGCGCTCAGCTGTCCGCAGGGTACCTGAGACAGCAGGTCGATTTCTCGTTCACAGAACCGCGGTTCCTAGATCGCGACCTTCGCGCGGGCCTGGACCTCTTCTCCTACAAATATAATTTCTCGGAATATTCTGGGTACGACACGGCATCGACGGGCACGGGCGTGCGTTTTGGCTTCCCCTTGACCCAGAACGCCTCCATGTCGACGCGCTATAATCTGCGCAGCGATGATGTGGTTGTGCAGGAAGGGCTTTGCGGCATCAGTGTCTCAATCCTGCTCTGCGATCAGGCCGGCTCTCGCATCACCTCCTTGGTGGGATATTCGTACCGATGGGACCGTCGCAACGATCCGATCAAGCCGACGCGCGGCTTCTCTATTGATGTTCAGCAAGATTTTGCAGGTGTCGGTGGAGATGTGAAATATCTGAAGACTGAGGCCGATGCTGATTGGTATTACGGCTTCACGTCCAACTTCGTTTTCAGTGCTAAAATGTCCTCGGGTTATATCTTTTCCTATGGCGATGACAGCATCCGGATCAATGACCGCTTCTACAAGGGTGGAAACACCTTCCGGGGCTTTGAGACTGCCGGTATTGGCCCGCGCAACCTGACCTATAATGACGCCTTAGGGGGTCAGGCCTATGCTATTGGGTCGCTAGAATTGACCCTGCCGACCGGTTTGCCCGAACAGTACGGCATCAAGGCGGCTCTGTTCTCTGATTTCGGAACCTTGGGCATGTTGGACAGCAAGTCGAAGAGTAGCTGCGTCACCTATCCGGCGGGTACGACCTTAGCGGATGGCACAGTGTCGACCGGTAAGACGACCAACTGTGACACGATCAAGGATGACCTAACCCCGCGCGCAACCGTGGGCGCCAGTATCTTCTGGAAGTCACCCATGGGTCCCATTCGCTTTGACTTCAGCCAAGTGCTGCTAAAAGAAGATTATGACCGTACCGAAACCTTCCGTTTTTCCCAATCAACAAGGTTCTAAATCCATGTCTCTGAAAACCATTGGTGCTGCAGGCCTTGGCCTTCTAGCCTCATTCGCTGTGGCTCAATCGGCCTCTGCCCAAGCGGCATCTGCTCCGGCAAAGACGGCCCCGGCGGCTCCCGCTGCTGCGACTCTGGCGACCGGTCCTGCCATTCCGGGCGTTTGCGTCTATTCGGGCGACCGCGCGATCCTGTCTTCGACGGTTGGCAAGTTCGTGCTGACCCGCATCCAGACCATCGAAGCCCAGGCCAATGCAGAACTGACGGCGGAAAAGAACGCCATCGTCGCTGAGGGCAAGACGCTTGAAGGCCAACGCGCAACCCTGCCGCAGGAGCAGTTGGAGCAAAAGGCGCTTCAGTTGAACCAGCGCGGTCAGGCTCTGCAACGCAAGGCCCAACAGCGCGGTCGTGAAATCGAAGCCACCCAGCAAAAGGCCCTGTCACGGGTCAATGAAGAGCTGTTGCCTCTGGTCCGCGATGTGTTCCAGCAGCGCGCCTGCAGCCTGTTGCTCGATGGCAATGCGGTGATGCTGGCCAATCCGGCCATGGACATTACCGAAGCGGCCGTGGTCAAGCTGAACGCCAAGATCACGCAATTTGCCTTTGAGCGCGAGCGTCTTGAGGCCCAGCCCGCTCCGGCTCAATAGTCTGTTTTATGATCCAACATCGCCTTGAGGCGATCTTGATCAGATAAGCTAACGCGGTGGGCGGGCTTTGCAGCCTGTCCACCGCTGTTGTTTCGCGGGGGGACGCATGCCGGACCTACGGTTTTTTGACGATTTGGGGCCCTTTACCCTGAAGGCGCTCGCCGATTTGACGGGTGCGGTCCTTGCGGACCCAAAGACGGCTGATCAGATCGTGTCCACGGTTGCGCCCTTGAACCGGGCCAAGGCGGGGGCGATCAGCTTTCAGTCGGATCCCCGTTATAGGGCCGACTTGCAGGCCACGGGGGCGAGTGCCTGTTTCCTCGCGGCAAGCCAGCAGGCCTTGGTGCCCGATGGCTGTGCGGTCCTAATCACGCCGACACCACAGGCCGCCTTTGCTCAATGCGCTGAGGCATTCTTTCGACCGAAACGTCATGCCGGGATGATTGCCATCCATCCAGACGCCCATCTCGAAGAGGGCGTCGAACTGGCGCCGGGCGTGGTTGTGGGCCAAGGGGCCATGATTGGTGCGGGAACCGTCATCGGGGCCAATACGACCATTGGCCCCGGGGTCTCAATCGGTCGTGATTGCCAGATCAGCCCCAATGTGACGATTGGCTTTGCCATGATCGGTGATCGGGTTCGCATCTTTGCGGGCGTGCGCCTAGGTGAGCCGGGCTTTGGCATTACCGGGTCTGCCAAGGGGGCTATGGATGTGCCTCAGCTTGGCCGGGTGATTATTCAAGATGGCGTCACCATCGGGGCTGGGAGCTGTATTGATCGCGGAGCCTTTGACGACACGGTCGTGGGCGAGAATACCAAGATCGATAATATGGTTCAGATCGCCCACAATGTCGTGATCGGCCGCAACTGTGTGATAGCCGCTCAGGTTGGCTTTGCCGGTAGCGTTACGGTCGGAGACGGCGCGGCCTTTGGGGGCCAGGCGGGTACCGCGGACCATACAAAAATTGGCGCAGGGGCGCGGATTGCCGGATCTTCTGGTGTGATGAAAGATATTCCAGCGGGCGAATCTTGGGGTGGCTATCCAGCGCGGCCCATCCGTCGCTGGCTACGGGAAACCGCGTGGGTGTCCCAACGTGTGCAGGATCGCGAACCCGGTGCCAAGTTGGGCCGTGTGAAAGGTGATGACGAATGAGCGATATCGAAACTGAGGCCGAACCCTCAATCTCCATTGATATTAATGAGATTTTTCGGCGCATTCCGCACCGTTACCCGTTCCTGCTGGTCGACCGTGCGGAGGACTATGTCGCGCACAAGTCGATTGTCGGTATCAAGTGCGTGACCTTTAATGAGCCGTTCTTTCAAGGCCATTTCCCCAACAATCCGGTTATGCCCGGTGTCTTGATTGTCGAGGCCATCGCCCAGAGCGGGGCGCTCTTGATGTCCAAGACGCTCGACGCCGATGTGACCGGCAAGACCATCCTGTTCATGTCGCTCGACAATACGCGCTTTCGCCATCCGGTCCGTCCGGGCGATGTTCTGCGCATGGAGGTCGAGGTGGTTCGGGCGCGGTCTACCCTGTTCAAGTTCCGCGGCAGAGCTCTGGTCGGCGACAAGGTCGCGGCTGAATGCGAGTTTGCCGCAATGGTCGTGGAAACCCCAGAATGACCCAGATTCACCCCAGCGCCATCATCGACCCTAAGGCCCAGTTGGGCGTGGATGTTCAGATCGGGCCGTTCTGTACGGTCGGGCCCAATGTCGTGCTGGGTGACGGCGTCAAGCTGACCTCTCATGTCGTCGTGGATGGCCACACCACCATTGGGGCCCAGACCCTCGTCCATCCCTTGGCCTTTCTGGGCGGCCCGCCGCAGCATCTGGCCCACAAGGGCGAGCCGACGGAGCTGATCATCGGCGAGCGCAATGTCATCCGCGAAAATGTCACCATGCATACGGGCACGGTTGGCGGCGGCGGCGTGACACGGGTTGGATCGGACAGTCTCTATATGGTCGGGGCCCACGTGGCCCATGACTGTATCGTCGGCAACCATGTCACCTTCGCCAACAATGCCACCCTCGGCGGCCATGTTCAGGTCGGCGATTTCGTCTTTATGGGCGGGCTCAGCGCCGTGCATCAGTTCACCCGCATTGGCCGCTATGCCTTTGTCGGCGGCGGCGGCGTGGTGACCAAGGACATCATCCCGTACGGTTCGGTCTGGGGCAATCATGCCCATCTCGAAGGCCTGAACCTGGTTGGCCTCAAGCGCCGGGGCTTTTCGCGCGAGGCGATCAACAATCTGCGCGCCGCCTATCGTCTGATGTTCGCCGATGAGGGAACCTTCCAAGAGCGGCTCGATGACACGATAGAGGTCTATCACGGCTCGGCCGAGGTGATGGAGATCGTCAACTTCATCCGCTCTGACGCCAACCGTCCCATCTGTCTGCCACACGATTGAGCACGCCTATGCGCAAGCTTGGTCTCATTGCTGGCGGCGGCGACCTGCCAAGGACGCTGGCTCAGCGCTGCGTTGATGCAGGCCGTCCGTTCTTTGTCGTGCGGCTCAAGGGCTTTGCCGATGCGGCCATGGCAGAGTTCCCCGGCGCGGATATCGGCATGGCGGAACTGGGCAAGTGTTTTTCCGCGCTGAAAAAGGCCGGATGTGAGACGGTCTGTTTTGCCGGTCTGGTCGCACGGCCAGATTTTGCGGCTCTGAAGCCCGATATGCGCGGCATGATGGCCCTGCCACGGGTCATTTCGGCGGCGCGCAAGGGCGATGATGGCCTGCTTCGCGCCCTGCTGGCCGAGTTCGAGATGGAAGGTTTTATCATTGAAGGCGCCCATGAGGTGGTCGATGACCTAACCCTGCCGGTCGGCGTGCTGGGCGCTGTGGTGCCTGAGGCCAGCGACAAGGCCGACATTGCCCGCGCCATCGAGGTCGCCCGGGCCATTGGCCGGATGGATATAGGGCAGGGCGCGGTCGTGGTTCGTGGCTTGGTTCTGGCCGTCGAGGGCCAAGAGGGCACCGATGCCATGCTAGCGCGCTGTGCGGACCTGCCCAAGGCCTTGCGCGTTGGCGAGACGGGCGAGGCCTGCGGTGTGCTCGCCAAGGCGCCCAAGCCCATCCAAGAGCGCCGTGTGGACCTTCCCACTATCGGTGTCGCAACGGTTCGGGCCGCCGCCCGTGTTGGCCTTCGCGGGATTGTCGGTGAGGCCGGAGCCTTGCTGGTTATTGACCGGCAAGCTGTGATCGAGGCCGCTGATAGTTTAGGTCTGTTCATTCTCGGCATCCCCCATGCGCCAGGCGATGATGGGGCAGGGGCCTAAGGTGACCCAAGACGCGAACCCTAAGCCCCTCTGTGTCATGCTGGTCGCCGCCGAAGCCTCGGGCGACACCCTAGGGGCCGGATTGGCCCGCGTGCTCAAGGCGCGGCTGGGCGATGGGGTTCGCTTTGTCGGTATTGGCGGCGAGAAGATGGCGGCTCAGGGGATTGTCAGCCCGTTCGAGATTTCGGAACTGTCCATTCTCGGGATCCTCGAAGGCGTCGCCGCCTATGGCCGCGTGGTCAAGCGGGCTGATGAGGCCGCAGCCTTGGCCGTGCGCGAACAGCCCGATGTGGCGGTGCTGATCGACAGTTGGGGCTATACCCTGCGGGTCGCGACACGGCTGCGCAAACAGCTACCAAAGCTGCCCCTGATTAAATATGTCGGGCCTCAGGTCTGGGCCTCGCGTCCGGGACGGGCCAAGACCTTGGCAAGGGCGGTGGATCATCTCCTCTCGATCCATGCTTTCGACGCGCCTTTTTTCGAGGCCGAGGGCCTGCCCGTTACCTTTGTGGGCAATACAGCAGTTTCGATGGAGTTTGACGGCGCTGATCCGGCCCGCCTGCGCGCCCATATTGGCGCAGGGCGTGAGGATCCAATCCTGCTGGTCCTGCCCGGCAGTCGCCCCGCCGAGATCGCTAAGGTCCTGCCGCCCTTTGAGGATGCGCTGCGGCTGATCAAGGCGACCCATCCGCGTCTGCATGTGGTTGTGCCCGCTGCCTCCACCGTGGCCGATGAGGTGGCTGCCAAGGTCGCCAGTTGGCCATTCCGCGCCCATGTCCTTCGCGATGAAGCGCTAAAACGCGACGCCATGGTAGCCTCGACTGCGGCTTTGGCCTGTAGCGGCACAGTGACGACCGAACTAGCTCTGGCGGGCTGTCCGATGGTCGTGGGCTACCGGATCGGGGCGGTGACCTATGCCGTGCTCAAGCTCTTGCTGCGCACGCCCTATGTCACCCTGTTCAATATTGCGGCGGGCCGTTATGTCGCCCCGGAATTTTTGCAAGATCGCTGCACCGGCCCCTTGATGGCCAAGGCGGTGTCAGACCTGCTCGATGATCCCGAACGCCGCGCCAACCAGTCCGCCGACCAGTTCGCCGCCCTCGACAAGATGGGCCGAGGTGGCCCCGATCCCGCCGAACGGGCCGCAGATGTGGTGATCGACTATCTGAAGCGCGGGTAGGGTCGCTGCCAGACACAAAAAAAGGGCGGAACCGCGAGGTTCCGCCCTTTTCATTTTGACCAGAGGCCCTTGGCTTAACGCTGTTCGATATCGACGAAATCGCGTTGCAGAGCGCCGGTATAGAGCTGGCGTGGACGGCCGATCTTGCGCGCTGGGTCTTCGAACATTTCTTTCCACTGCGAGATCCAGCCGACGGTGCGGGCCAGGGCGAACAGCACGGTGAACATGTCGGTGGGGAAGCCCATCGCCTTGAGGGTGATGCCCGAATAGAAGTCGATGTTCGGATAGAGCTTCCGTTCCACGAAATAGGGATCGCTGAGGGCGATCTTTTCCAGTTCCATGGCCACCTTCAACAGCGGATCATTGGGGTCGCCCACAGCGGCCAGAACCTCATGGCAGGTCTTCTGCATCACTGTCGCGCGGGGGTCATAGTTCTTATAGACGCGGTGACCAAAGCCCATCAGGCGGTACTTGCGGTCCTTCACGCCCTGAACATATTCAGGAATGCGGTCGACGGTGCCGATTTCCTTCAGCATCATCAGGGCCTCTTCATTGGCCCCGCCATGGCTTGGGCCCCAAAGGCAGGCAATACCCGCAGCGATACAGGCGAACGGGTTGGCACCCGACGATCCGGCCAGACGCACGGTCGAGGTTGAGGCATTCTGTTCGTGATCGGCATGGAGGATGAAGATCCGGTCCATGGCGCGGGCCAAAACGGGGTTCACCACATAGTCTTCGGCCGGCACGGCAAAGCACATGCGCAGGAAGTTTTCCGAATAGCCCATATCGTTCCGTGGGCTGACAAAGGGCTGGCCGATGGAATATTTGAAGGCGCGTGCGGCGATGGTTGGCATCTTGGCGATCAGGCGATGGGCCGAAATCTTGCGCTGCTCTGGATCATCGACATTGATGCTGTCGTGATAGAAGGCCGACAGGGCACCGACCGTACCGGTCATGATCGCCATCGGGTGCGCGTCGCGACGGAAGCCCTCGAAGAAGCGGTCAAACTGCGCGTGCAGCATGGTGTGATAGGTGATGTTGTGCTCGAACTGCGCAAACTCATCGGCCTTGGGCAGTTCGCCGTTCAGCAAGAGGTAGCAGACCTCTAGGAAGCTGGACTTTTCCGCCAACTGGCTGATCGGATAGCCGCGGTGCAGCAGGACGCCTGCGTCGCCGTCGATAAAGGTGATCTTGCTTTCGCAGCTGGCTGTCGAGGTGAAGCCAGGATCGAAGGTGAAAACGTCTGCGTCAGCATAGAGCTTTCGCACATCGACCACGTCCGGACCGGTAGAGCCGGAAAATACCGGCAAATCATAGCTTTTACCGCCCAGGGTTAGGCTTGCGGCCGCTTTGGGCGTGGTCGTGTCGTTCATGCCAATTATCCTTCGTCGTGTGCGGGGCGGGCCCTGCGCTTCTTAAGCGTTATAATGACTAAATTTGATTACAAAAGCTTATCGTCCATCCGGGTCAAGCTTTCGTCACGGTTCAGAGCCGCCAATGTCTTTCCTAGGTCAGGGGCTGGCAATCCTGCGGTCAATATGGCGCGTAGGGCGGGGCCGAACTTGCCAAATCCAACGCCTTCCTGTTCCGCGAAATCCTTGAGCAGGGCTTCGAGCTCTGGGGCGGTCCAATCCGGCGCCACGCGCAACCTATCGCGCAATCGCGACAGCCGAGCGACAGTCTCTTCGGTTAGGCCCTTGGTCGCCTTTTCGTCGAGCACCAAGGGGCGCGGGGCAATGACGAAGGCCATCTGATCAACCAGTTCGAGGACCGTCTTTCCACGATCCTGCAAAAGAGGCATGGCCGCGCGAAGGCCGGCCTCTAACGGCCCCTCCAGCACCGTTCCGCGCGCGGCTAAGGCCTTGAGCACCAGATCGGCAATCCGATCAGGATCCGCAGACTTCAGATAGTGGGCATTGATATGGTTCAGCTTGTCCCAGTCGAGGCGCGAGGCCCCCTTATTGACATCGGCAATATCGAACCAAGCGATAGCCTCTTCGTCCGAGAAGATCTCATCGTCGCCATGGCTCCAGCCCAGGCGTGCCAGATAGTTGCGCAGGGTCTCTGGCAGATAGCCAAGGTCCGCATAGTCACCGACCGCTTGGGCACCATGACGCTTGGACAGTTTGGCCCCGTCCGGTCCGTGGATCAGGGGGATGTGGGCAAAGGCGGGCTTGGCAAAGTCCAGCGCCTCATAGATCAGGCTTTGGCGGGCGGCATTGTTGAGGTGGTCATCGCCGCGAATGACGTGGGTCACGCCCATATCGTGGTCATCGACCACCACGGCCAGATTATAGGTCGGTGCGCCGTCGGTGCGTAGCAGGACCAGATCATCCAGATCGCGATTGTGAAACGTCACCCGACCTTGGACCAGATCCTCAACGACCGTGTCGCCATCGACCGGTCCCTTGAAGCGGATCACAAAGGGTTGGTTATCCTTGTCTGGTCCAGCGACCTGATCGCGCCAGGGCGAGCGCAGGGCGCGGCCCTCGGCTCTGGCCTGTTCGCGCTGGGCGTCGGCCTCTTCAGCGGTCATGAAACAGCGGTAGGCCCGGCCCTTGGCGACGAGGTCCATCACCGCCTCACGATGGCGATCTGCGCGGGCAAATTGGAACACCGGTTCGGCGTCTGCCTTAAGCCCTAGCCAGTCCAAACCTTCGAAAATGGCTGCGACGGCCGCCTCGGTCGAGCGCTCGCGATCGGTGTCTTCAACCCGCAATAGGAACTTGCCGCCGCAGTGCCGCGCAAAAAGCCAGTTGAACAATGCCGTTCTTGCACCGCCTATATGGAGATAGCCGGTGGGCGAGGGGGCAAAGCGGGTGACGACGGCAGGGCGGTCGGACATCGATATCCAAGGGTTAGAGACCAACGCGGGCGCGATCACGCCTGCGGCGGCGCAAGGCCGCTTGGGTGGTAATCCCCAAGCCGCTTCAGCGCAAGGGTTTCAATGGCTTGGCCCTTGGGTGAGGGATGAGGTCCTCTCGCAGATTGAGCGCTGGGTCCTGTGGCTACCGGTCGCCTTTGGGCTGGGCTGCGCGAGCTATCTGTCCATGCCGAGAGAGCCCCTGCTTTGGCCATTGCTGATGGTTGGTGCCGCGAGCCTGTGCGTGCTCGTCGGGGCCAACCGATATAGACCAGCGCTCTTCATCCCCTGCGCTCTGCTGCTGGCGCTGAGCGCTGGCATGGTCACCGCGAAGCTACGCACGATCCAAGTGGCGGCTCCGATCATCAGCCAAGGCGCCTCAACACCCCGAACGGTCGAGGGCTATGTCATTGATGTGCTGTCGCCCGGTGCTTCAGGCGGACGGATTATGGTCGCGCCGGTCTATGTTGAGGGCCTTGATCCTAGCCAAACGCCCCTTCGGCTCAGGGTTACAGTGCAGGATATCATGGCCACGCCGCCGGGCAGCGCCATTCGCCTTCGCGCCATCCTCAATGCACCGCCCAGCCCGGCCAGTCCCGGGGCCTACGACTTTGCACGGCGGGCCTATTATGACGGCATCGGCGGGTCCGGCTTTGCCTTGGGTGCGCCGCGCCAAATCTTGCTGGACCCGCCACCCTTCAGGCTTAGGGCAATCTTGACTGTCAATGCCATGCGTTGGCGCGTGTCGCGCTATCTGATTGGCGTGATGGGAGACGCAGATGGTGCCGTGGCGGCGGCCATGGTCAGTGGCCACGAGGCTTGGCTACAGCCAAAGCAGGTCGACGACATGCGTGCGGCGGGATTGGCCCACATCCTATCCATATCGGGCCTGCACATGGCCATAGTCGGCGGCTTTGCGTTCTTTGCAATCCGGCTGTTGATCGCCGCGCTGCCCACATTGGCGCTGCGGGTCAATGGCAAGAAACTCGCCGCTGGGGTCGGGCTTTTGGCGGTGTCGCTCTATCTGGGCCTGTCAGGCGCACCTGCCCCGGCTGTCCGTGCGGCCATTACAGCGTCTCTGGCCTTCTTAGCGATCCTGTTGGACCGCCGGGCCTTGACCCTCCATGGCCTCGCCATCGCCGCCCTGATCGTCTTGATGATCGAGCCCGAAGCCATTGCTGATCCGGGGTTTCAGATGAGTTTCGCCGCCACGGCGGCCCTCGTCGCCTTGGCTGAATCTTGGATCAGACCGGCAAGGGAGATTAACACCCCTTGGTTCATTCGTATGGTTCAAGTCGTAACCACCGGCCTCGTCGCCAGTCTTGTGGTCAGCGTGGTGGCGGGCTTGGCGACGGGACCCTTTGCCATTCAGCATTTTAACCGCGTCGCCACCTATGGCCTGCTCGCCAACATGATCACCGAGCCCTTGACGGGCTTTGTCATCATGCCGGGCCTCGCCTTGGGCGCTGTCCTTGCGCCGCTCGGGCTGGGCGCGCCGATATTGGTTGCGTCTGGATGGGGGATCTCAGCCCTCTCGGCCCTTTCGGCATGGTTCGCAGCCCTTCCAGCAGCCATGATCACCATCCCCAGCGCGCCAGCACTCGCCCTTCCGGTCGCCTTTGTGGGGCTTCTGTGGATTTGCCTTTGGAGGGGTCGGCTGCGGTGGCTGGGGGTGCCCGCGGCCTTGGCGGTCAGCCTTTGGCCTCGCCCTCCGATGCCGGATGTTTGGATCGCCGCAGATGGCGCTAATGGGGCCTATCGACAGGACGCGCAGGCGGTGCTGGTCCAGACCGATGCCAAACGGTTCGGGGCTGATCTTTGGGCCCGGCGACGGGGCCTCACCGTCGATGAAACCCCTCGGTTTATCTGTGAGCGCAAGGTCTGCCGGTCGCCGCAGGATGCACCGGTCGCGGTCTCGCTCTGGCAGGGCCGAAAGGCCCCTGATCTTGCCCAATGGCAGAGCCTCTGCGCGCGCACAGAGGTGGTGATTGTCCGCGCCGATGGCTTGGTTCCCAGCACCTGTGAGGCCAAGCTGGTTTTTACCGCCCGCGATCTGGACAAGAGCGGATCGATCGAGCTTTGGCGCTCAGCGCAGGGCTGGCGCTGGCTCGAGGCTGAGCGCTTACGGGGTCACCGGCCTTGGACGGCTCAGTGGTAGCGGCGGATTAGGCCGACCAGCTTGCCCTGCACCTCGACCTGATCGGGGCCAAAGATGCGGGTCTCATAGGCGGGGTTTGCCGCCTCGAGGGCAATGGAGGCGCCCTTGCGACGCAAGCGCTTCAGGGTGGCTTCTTCACCCATGACCAGAGCCACGACGATCTCGCCCGACTGGGCCGTGTCGGACTTGCGGATCACGACATAATCGCCGTCGAGAATGCCGGCATGGATCATGGAATCGCCCTGAACCTCGAGCACATAGTGCTCACCGGCGCCCAGCATGGATTCCGGAACCATCAGGCGGTCGCGTTCATGTTGAATGGCCTCGATGGGCGTACCGGCGGCGATGCGGCCCAGAACCGGAAGATCACGAACATCGTTGGCGACAGGCGGCGGGGCGGCTGGACGCTCGCCCTCAATCACCTGAGGTTTGAAGGTTTGGCGTCCCTGAGACGGGGCAGAGGAGGTGGCCTGCTGTGGCAGCTTAACCACTTCAAGGGCGCGCGCGCGATGGGCGAGGCGGCGCAGGAACCCGCGTTCCTCAAGCGCTGTGATCAGGCGGTGGATGCCGGACTTGGAGGCCAGATCGAGCGCATCCTTCATCTCATCAAAGGAGGGCGACACGCCGGTTTCCTTGATGCGCTCATGGATGAACATCAACAGTTCGTGCTGTTTGCGGGTCAGCATGGTCAGGTCGAGCCTTCATCTGTCTGGTTGGAACAAAGCGCCAACCTTGCAGATGTTCTCTAGGCGTTCTTCCTTAATGTCAAGTTTACGCGAACAGGGCGCGAACAAAACCGAACGTCAGGCCAACAGGGTCCTGGTTGCCGCCGTGACATCAGATTGGCGCATCAGGCTTTCGCCGACCAGCATGGCACGGGCCCCGCACTTGGCCATGCGATGGGCGTCTTCAGCGTTGAAAAGCCCGCTTTCTGTGACCAAAAGGGCGGATTTCGGGCTCATTTGGGCCAAACGCTCGGTCACGGCCAGATCGACGACAAAGGTCTTGAGGTCGCGATTATTGATCCCGATCAGGTCGGAACCAAGGGCGATGGCGCGGCTCATTTCCGCCTCATCATGGACCTCGACCAGTGCATCCATGCCGTGGCGGCGCGCTTCTGCCATCAGATCGGCAGCGAGCGAATCGTCGATCATGGCCAAAATCACCAAGATCGCGTCGGCGCCGAGCGCTCGCGATTCGGCCACTTGCCAGACATCGACCAGAAAATCCTTGCGGATGCAGGGCAGGTTCACCGCCGCGCGGGCCGCGACCAGATAGGTGTCGTCGCCTTGAAAGCTGGGGCCATCGGTCAGGACGGACAGGCAGGCAGCGCCACCATCCTCATAGGCCTTGGCCAAGATCGGCGGGTCAAAATCGGCGCGGATCAGGCCCTTGGACGGGCTGGCCTTCTTGATCTCAGCGATCAGGGCCAGTTTTCCGTCTTGGCTATGCTGCTCCAGCCCCTTGCGAAATCCGCGCGGGGCTGAGGCCTTGGCGGCTGCGGCCTCTAGGGCCTCAAGGCTGGTCTTGGTCTTACGCTCAGCCACATCGATGCGCTTGTAGTCGGCGATGCGGGACAGGATATCGGACACAGGGCGAAAACCTTAAGGGTTGGTGGCGGCAACAAGCCGGGCCAGAGCCTCACGCGCGCGGCCATCATCAATGACCGCAAAGGCCAGGTCGAGCCCGTCTCGCAGGGTCTCTACCCGGTCGGCCACGAGGAAGGCAGCAGCAGCATTGAGAGCAACAATATCGCGATAGGCGCCGCGCTCACCGGCCAAGAGCGCGGTCAGGGCGGCGGCATTAGCCGTGGGATCACCGCCGCGCAGGGCCTCCAGCGAGACGCGCTCTAGACCGACGGCCTCTGGCGTGACTGTGAACAGACGGGTCTGGCCGTCGCGCCATTCGCAGATCTGGGTCGGCCCCGTGGTGGTGATCTCATCGAGGCCTGAGCCATGAACCACCCAAGCGCGCTCGGCACCCAGAGCGCCGAGCACCTTGGCCATCGGCTCGATCAGGCGCGGATCATAGACCC
>CANKPO010000005.1 GCA_947484535.1 Caulobacteraceae bacterium | reverse complement strand
GTGCCCCCAACAAGGCCATCGCCGTGCTGGCCAAACTGATCCCCGAAGACTGGGCCTTGGCCCTGATGGCGTCTGGTTCTGGCCGGTTTAGGAAGCAATAGGCAAAAGACCCCCTACCCCGGCTTCGCCGGTACTTCCCCCAGAGGGGGAAGAATTAAGAATCTAAGATCTTCCCCCTCTGGGGGAAGTGGCGCGCAGCGCCGAAGGGGGCCTTGTTTGCCCCTACCCCGGAAAGGCGAAATAGCCCGTGCGGGGGAAGTGGACGTGGACCGTGCCGACGGCGAGCTCATCGCGGGAGATGACGATCCGTTCGCGATTAGCGGCCACCAAGGTACCCTTGACCTGATCGCGGCCATAGTCGTCGGCCATGACGGTGACGGAGTCGCCGACCTTGACGCCCAAGGGGTCAGCCTCGTCGTGGATTTCAGTACCCAAAGGCGTGGCGGCCTTGGCTATGGCCAGCGCCGTTGGACCGTCCATCTCTGTGGGTCTGCCGTGACCAAAGGCCTCGACCATCGCTTGCCACGCGGCAATATGGGGCATGTCAGCGGTCAGTTCAGCAACGACCTGAGGGAGGTTCCGGGCCAAGAACCAGACATTCATATAGGCCGCCGCATCGGCAAGGCTGGGCCGCTTGCCGACCAGCCAGCCGGACTTGGACGCGGCCAACTGGGCCTCCAGCCAGCCCATCTGAGAACGCCACTGCTGCTTCATCGGCCCCATCGCGCCCTTCATGGCGGCCACATCGAAGGGACGGCCCGAAAGCTTTTCGCGGTCCTTGATGAAGGCTTCGGGGGTCTTGTCGCCCAGCGCGCCAAAGATGATCGGCACAGTGGTTTGGAAAAACAGGCGGTCCGCCCACCAGTTGATCGGCCAGACCAGACCAGCGGCATCATCGGGCACCATCGACGGGGTCGGACAGCGGCGCTCAATCTCGGCCATCATGACCTGGCTGTCGCAATAGACATCCGCCCCGATCTGCAGGGCCGGGGTGCGCCGATAGCCGCCGCTCAGGGGTGTAAAGTCGGGCTTTGGCATCATGTTGGGCACATGGACCGAGGTCCAGGCCATGCCCTTGAGCCCAAACAGGACCCGGATCTTCTCCGAAAAGGGCGAGGTATCGTAATGGTGCAGGATGATGGCGTCAGACATGGGGCCTCCCGGGGCGCTATAGCTTTGCCAAGGCTTATGCCACGGAAGGTGGGGCCTTCAACAGCATCGTTCCATCGTCGGACGGGGCGCAAATCTGCAGAATCTGTCCTATATCTGCCCCATGACCACCGACGCGCCCGACATCCCGTCTGAAACACCCCTCAAGGGGATGGACCTGATCAAGGACGAGTCCCTGCGCCTGCCCGACAGTCCCGGCGTCTATCGCATGATGGGCGAGGCTGGCGAGGTGCTCTATGTCGGCAAGGCCAAGAGCCTAAAGAAACGGGTCACCCAATACGCCCAGGGCCGGTTCCATACCCAGCGCATCGCCCACATGGTCCACCTGACCCGGTCGATGGAGTTCGTCACAACC
The DNA here is from genome assembly GCA_947484535.1 of Caulobacteraceae bacterium. Taxonomy (GTDB): domain Bacteria; phylum Pseudomonadota; class Alphaproteobacteria; order Caulobacterales; family Caulobacteraceae; genus CAISGS01. The sequence goes on along the minus strand of CANKPO010000005.1, from coordinate 15,091 downwards.
AAGACCGAAACCGAAGCCCTGCTGCTGGAAATCAACTTCATCAAGTCGCTCAAGCCGCGCTTCAATGTGCTGCTGCGCGATGACAAGACCTTCCCAGAGATCCTGATCCGCCGCGACCATGCCTCGCCGCAGATCCGCAAACATCGCGGGGCCCACACGATCAAGGGCGACTATTTTGGCCCCTTCGCCTCGGCCTGGGCGGTGAACCGCACCGTCAATAGCTTGCAAAAGGCGTTCCTGCTGCGCTCCTGCACTGACAGCGTGTTTGAGAGCCGAACCCGGCCCTGCATGCTGCATCAGATCAAACGCTGCGCCGCGCCGTGCGTCGATCTGATCGCGCCAAAGGACTATTCGGCGCTGGTCGAAGAAGCCCATGATTTTCTGTCAGGCAAGAGCCGGCTGGTGCAAAAGCGCCTGTCGAACGAAATGAGCCAAGCGGCCGAAGATATGGACTATGAGCGGGCGGCTTGGCTGCGCGACCGTCTACGCGCCCTATCGGCCGTCAGTCAGGACCAGTCGATCAATCCCGATACGGTCGAGGAGGCCGACGTCTTTGCCCTGTTCAGCGAGGGCGGGCAGGCCTGTGTTCAGGTGTTCTTCTTCCGTGCGGGCCAGAACTGGGGCAACCGCGCCTATTTCCCGCGCGTGGATCGGCAAGATGAGGATGAGGACATTCTCGATGCCTTTTTGGGCCAGTTTTACGATTCCCAGCCGGTGCCGCGCCTGATCTTGACCTCGCATGAGGCTCCCAACCACGCGCTCCTCGCCGAGGCCTTTAGCCTGAAATCTGGGCGCAAGGTCGAGATCGCAACGCCCAAGCGCGGCGAGAAGCTCGATCTGGTGCACCATGCCCTGACCAATGCCCGCGAGGCCTTGGGTCGGCGGATGGCGGAAAGCTCCGCCCAAGGCAAGCTGCTCGCTGCGGTGGCCGAGACCTTCGAACTGGACGGCCCGCCCGAGCGGATCGAGGTCTATGATAATTCCCACATTATGGGCACCAATGCCGTGGGCGGCATGATCGTGGCCGGACCCGATGGCTTCATGAAGAGCCAATATCGCAAGTTCAATATCAAGGACACTGAACTGGTCCCCGGTGACGACTATGGCATGATGCGTGAGGTCCTGCGCCGCCGCTTTGCCCGCATGGTCAAGGAAGAGGGTGAAGGCACGCCAACCCCGCGTCCGGATTTGGTTCTGATCGACGGCGGGGCCGGACAGTTGGCCGAGGCCATAGCCGTGCTGACTGAGCTGGGCGTCGAGGATGTTGCCCTCGTCGGGGTCGCCAAGGGGCCGGACCGGGACGCAGGCCTTGAGCGGTTCTTCTTGCCGGGTAAGACGCCCCGCATGCTCGAGCCCAAGAGCCCAATCCTCTATTATCTGCAAAGGCTGCGCGACGAGGCCCACCGCTTTGCCATCGGCACCCACCGCGCCAAACGGGCGGCGGAGATGATCAAGAACCCTCTGGATGAGATTGACGGCATCGGGCCGGGCCGCAAGCGCGCCCTGCTGCACGCCTTCGGCTCAGCCAAGGGGGTGTCGCGGGCCGAGATTGGCGAACTGGAAAAGGTCGATGGGGTCAGCGGCCCGCTCGCCCAGCGCATCTATGACTATTTCAGGCGGGGGTGAAGCCCAGCCCAAGGCCGTGTATAGAGGCCAATAACAATGCGAACCGGATTTGACCCAAGAGGCCTTCGATGTTCACTAAAGCGGCTCTACCCAACCTGCTGACGGTTCTGCGTCTGGTCCTGACGCTGGTCATGTTCGCCTGCTTTGCGGCGGTGGCTTGGGTGCAAGAGCAGGGCGCGAACATGGATCAGGCCATGATCTTCCTGATTCTCCGGATTGCCTTGGCCTCGTTTGTGATCGCCGCCGTGACCGACTTTCTCGACGGTTGGCTGGCCCGCCGTTGGAAGGTTGAGAGCCTGTTCGGGGCCATCCTAGACCCCATCGCCGACAAGATCCTGGTCTGCGCTGCGGCCTTGGGCCTGATTGCCGTCCATGTTCAGCCGCCGGTTTTGATACCGATTGGGATCATTCTGTTTCGCGAATTTGCCGTCTCGGCCCTGCGTGAAGTGCTCGCCCCGCGCGGCCTGATTCTCAAGGTCACGGCCTTGGCCAAGATCAAGACGGCCCTGCAACTGGTCGCGCTAGGGGCCCTGATGGTGGCCTGGTTTGCCCCGGCCTACGGTCTGCACCTGACTATCGATCAGTTTCGCCTGATGGCCTATGGGGCCCATGGGCTAATCTGGCTGGCGGCTGCCGTCACCCTCTGGACCGGCGTCGAATATGGCCTCTCAGCCAACCGCGCCTTAAAGGCGGCCTAGGCTCCGGTCTCGACATAGGGGCTGATCAGGCCCAGTGGCACGGCGGTCGAGTTCTTGACGCCGCGAATGACAATGCGGCTCTGAACATTGGAGACCAGCCCAAGCGACAGAAGCTTATCGCGCAGAAAGTCGTCAAAGGCGTGCATGTCGCGGGTGATGATGCGCAGCACATAGTCTTCGCCGCCAGTCACGGTGGCGCACTGGACCACTTCAGACCATTTGCCGACCGCGATCTCAAAGGCTTCGAGATTTTCCTTATTGGGCAAGGAGAGTTTCACCGTCGCATAGACCTCAAAACCGAGGCCCAACTTCTCGCGATCGAGTAGGGTGACGCGACCCTGAATAACGCCCGCATCCTCTAGGCGCTTGATCCGGCGCCAGCAGGGGCTCGAGGACAGGCCCACGCGTTCCGCGATCTCGGCCACGGACAGACCCGCATCATGCTGGATCAGGTCGAGAATCTTGGCGTCGACGGCATCAAGGGCTTCAGACAAGTTTTCCTCCCAAAAGCGGTCTTTTCCGCTTCAATCATGCCGAAGACCATGCCGCAGCCTGATGGTCGCTGGCAAACCTTTTCGCGCATAGAGCCAAAACTTCATGTTGACGGACGAATTGTCTCTATTTTGAGGCTTTTTTGCCTGATCCTTTTCCTCGCCCAATAGGTTGCGCCGCTAGGTCTCGGTGGTGTTTAATGATGTTTGGTCAAATCTGTCGCCTGCCATCTCAAGGTGATCTTTCGGCCGCTTTCCAAAAGGTTGGAGTGGTTATGTCTCTGTTCGACTGGTTGTTGCCGGGGGGTGGCCTACGACTGGACGGTGCGGGTGTGCGCTTGCGGCCCGCACGGATGTCGGACTATGCCGCTTGGGCAGCCTTGCGAGGACAGTCCAAGGCCTATCTTCAGCCTTGGGAACCGGCATGGCCCGATGACGATCTGACCCGCAGCTCCTTCAAACGCAGACTTTCGGCCTATGCTTATGATCTGGATCGGCACCTGTCCTATCCGTTCCTGATCTTTCGCGAGACGGACTTTGCCTTGGTCGGTGCCATCACGCTCGGACAGGTTCGGCGCGGCGTCATCCAGTCAGGGACGGTGGGCTATTGGATTGGTGAGCCCTTCGCCGGGAACGGCTATGCGACGGCCGCCGTTGAGGCCGTCGTGTCCTTTGCCTTTGATCGGCTCGGCCTGCATCGCGTCGAGGCGGCCTGCGTTCCTGAAAATCTCGCCTCTCAAAGCGTTCTTTTGAAGCAGAACTTCCAGCCAGAGGGGCGCGCGACAAGCTATCTACGGATCAACGGGGTCTGGCGTGACCACCTCCTCTTTGCCCGCGTGTCCCCCGACAGCGAGCCCCGGCCAGCCCTTCGCGTCATCTAATTCAAATCCCGCCTTTTTTGATCGGATAGGGAGCGCTAGATTAGTGATTCTTAAAGTTGCTCGTCGAAGTCTTTGGCGAGCAGGGTCTAGCGTGGATTATCTTCAGTCATGGCCCAGCGGGCGCAGAACCGGTTTGTCTGGGACGCGACAGCCACGCTCGAGGCGTTGGGGGCGGCGCAGGTCTCCCTATGGTCATGGGAGCCGCGTCTAGACAGCCTTCGGCTGACCGGCTCGGTTCGAACGCTGGGTCTCGGCCCCTTGGCGCCGGAATGTACCGCATCGTCTCTGCTCGCATTGGCCCTGCCGCGCGACCGGTTTGTGGTCGAAGAGATGCTGCGCACCCAAGCCCCCGGTACTGAAATCTCCGCGCGCCTTCGTCTGCGCGACGGTGAGGTCTGTATTTGGCGCGGCACCTGGCTAGAGGAGGGCGTGCGCGCCGCCGGTGTGATCGTGTCTGAGGTCCAGTTCGCGGCCTCCCATCTGGACCCCCTGACCGGCCTTTTGGATCGTAAAAGCTTTGTCTCCCAAGCCCGCGAGCAATTGCAGACACCGGGTTCTTACGATCTGGTGGTCGCGGACCTTGATCGGTTGCGCCGTTTAAACGAGGCCCTCGGCCATGAGCGGGCCGATCTGGTGCTCGCCGCCTTGGGCTCACGCCTATCCGCGGCCTTCCCGCCCGGCGCGCTGTTGGCGCGGGTTGGCGAGGATGAGTTCGCCGCCCTAGCGCCCTCTGGCGAGGGCGACGCGTCTGAGCGTTTGCGCATGGCCCTTGAGCAGCCCTTGCGCGTGGCGGGCTTTGATATCTATCCGACCCTGTCGATCGGCGCTCTGATGGTCGAGGGCGGCGAAGACGCGCCGGAAGCCACCGAACTGTTGCGGCGCGCTGAGTTGGCCGTTGAGTCGGCCAAGGGCGGTGGACGTGGTGGGGCAGCCGCCTATGGACGGGCGATGGAGAGCGATGGCCTGTCCAAGCTGGCCCTAGAGGCGGACCTGCGCGGCGCGATCCAGCGCGGCGAGATCGTGCCCTTTTTCCAGCCGGTGGTTCGCCTGTCGACCGGCGGCATTTCCGGCTTTGAAGCCCTCGCCCGCTGGCGCCATCCGCGCCGGGGCCTCGTCTTCCCAGACGAGTTCTTGCCCCTCTGCAACGAGATGGGCCTACTGGCAGAATTGGGCGCCCATATGTTGCAGGCCTCGGCCAAGCAGTTGGCAGCATGGAAACTGGCCCATCGCGGGGCTACGGACCTGACCTGCAGCGTCAACCTGTCTACGGGCGAGATTGATCGGCCGGGCCTGGTTCAGGATGTGGGCCGGATCATCCGGGAGGCGGGACTGCCGCCGGGTGCCATCAAGCTCGAAGTCACCGAAAGCGACATCATGCGCGATCCTGACCGCGCCGCCGTGATTCTCGGTCAGCTTCGGGCCGTCGGGGCGGGGCTAGCGCTCGACGACTTTGGCACAGGCTTTTCATCCCTGTCCTATCTTAGCCGCCTGCCCTTCGACACGCTGAAGATCGACCGCTATTTTGTGCGCACCATGCCCAGCAATGAGGGCTCGGCCAAGATCGTGCGCTCGGTGATCAATCTGGGGGGCGATCTGTCGCTCGAGGTCGTGGCCGAAGGCGTTGAGAACGCCAATGTTGCCCGTCAACTTCAGGATATGGGCTGTGACTATGGCCAAGGCTTTGGCTATGCCCCCGGCCTATCGGCGCAAGAGGCCGAGGTCTATCTCAATGAGAGCTATGCCGATGGCTCAGCCCCGGTAAAGGCCCGCGGCTGAGGCCTATCTAACCCTCAGTGATGCCAGAGCCTCAATGATGCCAAAGCCTCAGTGATGATCGTGATCATCATGCGGATCGAGCAGCTTATGCGCATGGATGATGAAATAGCGCATATGGGCATTGTCCACGGTCGCCTGCGCCTTGGCCTTCCACGCCGCATAGGCCTCAGCATAGTTGGGGAAGGCCCCGACCATCTCGACCTTAGACAGGTCACGGAACGCCACCGTTTCGACATCGGCCAGTTCGCCGCCGATCAGGAGGTGAAGAAGTTGCTTATCGGGCATGTCAGTTCCTAAGAGCGGTTGCCAAATTCGAGCGCGGAGGTCCGTGCCAGAATCAGCGGATGCAGGGCTGAATTAGCGCAAATCAGGCTCTTTTGCAGGGGACTTTCGCGATTATAGCGAAAGGCCAGACCCTGATGGTCGGTGGTGATCGCGCCAGCCTCAGAGGCGATGATTTCTGCGGCAGCCAGATCCCAGTCATTCTTGGCCGAGAGGGCCAGCGCCGCGTCAAAGGTGCCCGCCGCGACCAGCGCCATGCGATAGGCGATGGAGTTGCGCGTGGCAAACCGCATCGGCGGCCATGGCGTCTTCCAAGCCGGATGGGCGAACATCTTCTCATCGCCGAGCATGGCGCTGTCGTGAAGCTCAGGCGTGCTGCTGGGCTGGATCGCCGCGCCATTGAGCCATGCGCCGCCGCCAGACAGGGCGTCATAGGTCTCATCAAGCGCGGGGGCATGAACCACACCGGCTATGGGGCGTCCCGCCTCAACCACCGCAATGGCGACGCTGAACCAGGGCTTGTCCTTCATATAGGCCGCCGTGCCATCAATGGGATCGACCACGAACAGGCGCTGTTTGCTAAGGCGCGCCGGATCATCCGCCGTCTCTTCCGACAGCCAGCCATAGTCCGGCCGCGCCGCCATCAGGCGTTCTTTGAGCAGGGTGTCGACGGCGATGTCGGCATTGGTCACGGGCGAGCCGCCCTCTTTGGACCAGGTCTTCAGTCCATCCTTGCGCAGGTCCATGGCCAGTTGGCCAGCATCCAGAGCCGCCTGTCGGATCAGCGCCAGATCATCTCTCATCGACCGGCAATCGCTACGCCGTCGATCAGGACCGACGGGGCATTGGAGGCGCCGCGCAGTTCAAGGTCTGAGCCGACCACGAGCCGCTTGTAGAAGTCGATCAGATTGCCCGCGACGGTGATTTCCGTGACCGGATAGGCGGGCGCGCCGTCCTCGAACCACTGACCCGAAACCCCGATCGACCAGTCGCCCGTATTGGCATTGAGCGAAGGGCCGAACATGGAGGTGACCAGCAGCCCGGTCTGGGCATCGGCCATCAGTCCGGCCAAGTCCTTCTGGCCCGGATGGACCGTGACATTGGAGGTCGAAACACCGGGGGCTCCGGCCATCGAGCGCGAGGCGTGGCCGGTGCTGACCATGCCAAGCTGCTTGGCCGAGGCGGTATTGAGAAGCCACGTCGTTAGGACGCCATCCTCGATCAGGTTCATGGATCGGTTGGCGACACCCTCATCATCAAAGGGGCTGGACCCCAGACCTCGGACTCGGTGCGGATCATCACTGATGCAAAAGCCGGGCGAGAACAGGGACTGGCCCAGTTGGTCCTTAAGGAACGAGACCCCCCGCGCCACGGCCGAGCCTGAGATGGCTCCGATCATTGGGCCGAACAGCGAGATGGCCAGACGGTTCTCAAAGATCACCGGGGCGGTGGTTGATTCAATCTTGCGCGCGCCTAGCCGGGCCACGGCGCGGCGACCGGCCTCTAGGCCTAGGGCGGCAGCGTCAGGCAGGTCCGTATGCCAACGGGTCGAACGGCCCTCGCCGCCGCGCTCCATGCCGGCGCCTTCCCCGGCGATCACCGAGGCCGATAGGCCAAAGCCCGAAGCCGCATGGGTGCCCATAAAGCCGTCGCTGGTCGCCAGCAGCCATTTGGAACTGGACCAAGAGGCCGAGCCACCGTCCGAATTGCTGACCCCCTCCACCGTCAGGGCCGAGGCCTCCGCCGTGCGGGCCAGATGTTCCAGCTCTTCGGGCGAGGGCTCATAGATATCGAGCAGGTCCAGATCAGGCCGTGGTCCCTTGGCCAGCAAAGCCGGGTCCGCGAGGCTGGCATAGGGATCTTCGGGCGCGAGGCGGGCCATGGCCACCGCCCGCTCGACCAGCTTTTCGCGGGCTGAGGCCGAGGTGTCCGAGCCCGAAACCACCGCTTGGCGATTGCCGACAAAGACGCGCAGACCCAGATCGCGGGCCTCTTCGCGTTCGACCTCTTCGAGGGCGTCCATACGCACACTGATGGACAGGGATTGACGCCGCGCAAGCACAGCATCGGCTCCATCGGCTCCGGCCTTGATAGCCGCGCCGATCAGATCATTGAGTAGGTTTTCATCCATGGCCCATTATCACCCAAGGGGTAGGGTCACGGCAAGGAAAAGGCTCTGGTTTCTAGATTGCGTAGAACAGCAAAACCACAATGGCAAACAGGAACCCGACCCAGGTCAGGAGCGTGCCGCCCGCGCGGCCAATGGAGGTGCCTGCGCTCTGGCTGATCCCGACCGCGTGGGCGACGCGGCCAATAACGAAGGCTGCTCCAAACAGATGGATGGCGAGCGGCGAGGCCTGAACCACCGCCAGCATGATCAGGGCCGCCATGCCCGGTCCGGCATATTCGGTAGCATTGCCAAAGGCCCGCACGGCCCGCACCAACTCTGGCACCCCGTCATCCCCGATCAGGACCTTATGCTTGGTCCTCTGCCGCACCACCTGCAAGGACAGGAGCAGCAGGACCAAAAGGGTCAAGGCCGTCCAAAGGGCTGCCGCCTGAGCCGATGTCGAAATGGGCATAGTTGCGCTCCGTGCTTTTAAAGCTGCCGGAGCATGACATGATAGACCTTAATATCTTACCAAAAAAGAAACCCCCCAGCTCATCACCGGGGGGCTTGGGTCTAGCGCAGGCTTGCGGACCTAGAGGTCGGCGAAGTCCTTTTTGCGGGGGCCGATATAGCCGAACAGATAGGCCCCGACCTTGCGGATCTGGATCTCTTCGGACCCTTCGGTGATGCGGTAGCGGCGGTGGTGGCGATAGATGTGCTCGAAGGGCTTGTGGCGCGAATAGCCAATGCCGCCATGGACCTGCATGGCCCGGTCGGCAGCTTCGCAGACGAGGCGGTTGGCCCAGTAGTTACACATGGACACCTTGTCGGAGAGACGCTTTTCCACCTCTGGCTTGGGCATCTGGTCCATTTCCCATGCGGTCTTGCGGATCAGGAGCCGCAGCATCTCGCACTGGGTGGCCAGCTCGACCAGCGGGAACTGGATGGCCTGATTGTCAGCCAGCGGCTTGCCAAAGGGCTTGCGGGTACGGGCATAGCGCACGCTCTGCTCGACGCAGTAGGTGGCGGCACCGAGCGATGAGGCGGCCTGGCGGATGCGGTTCTCGTGAACAAAGTGCTGAGCCAGCGCCAGGCCCTGACCCTCAGGCGCGAACATGGCGCTGTCGGGGACCCAGATGTTGGTGAAGCTGACGCGGGGGTGATCGGTGGGCATGTTGAAGGTCCACAGATATTCCTCGATCTTCAAGCCCGGATCATCGGCAGGCACGAGGAAGCAGGTGATGCCGCGCGCGTCGCCATCCTTGCCTGAGGTGCGGCAGAACAGGGCGCAGTGGCTCGCCACATGCATGCCCGTGGTCCACATCTTCTCGCCGTTGATGAGCCAGCCCTCGACGCCGTCGCGGGTCTCACGCACAGCGCGGGTCTCCATGAAGGTGGCGTCAGAGCCGTGGTTCGGCTCGGTCAAGCCAAAGGTCGGCTTGAACTTACCGGCCATCATCAGGGGGATCAGGGTGTCGCGCTGTTCGGGCGTACCGAAATCGCGCAGCATCAGGACGAAGGGATTGTTGCCGACGATGGAATGTTCGTTCTGAAGGTCATTGTGCAGGCCCAGACCCTTGGCCGCCAGATGCTCGCGGATCACCGCCATCCAGAGGTTGGAGCCGTCCTGTCCGCCAAATTCCTTGGGCAGGGCAAAGCGGAAGTGACCGGCCTTGTCAGCCAAGCGCTTGGCTTCGCGCAGAAGCTCTTCCCACTCGTGGCGCGGCAGACCCTGATTGTCCCAATCGGTGCGGGCATGTTCACGGCGATGGTCAAAGAAGCGCTCATTGTCGTCTTTGGCCTGAAGCGGCTTGATCTCGGCCTCGATGAAGGCGTCGAGCACACCAAGATAGTCGACCAATTCCTTGGGTAGGGCGAAATCCATGGACGTTCCTCACTTTGTTTTTTTCTGTTGGCAAGAGTATGGGCGCCATAGGCCGCAGCGATCAATAGTCACCCAAGGGAAGCTGTGGCTTTTGGTGCAATTTCGGCCCAAACCGTCCAACTTTCGAATTGTGACACCGTTTGGCGAAAGGCTGTTGGCAGGGGAGTGCCGCCCTGATATCTAAGCACTGTTCAGTTCGTGTCGGCGCGGCCCTGGGGATAGGGCCGTACTCCTCCGACACCCCATCCTCCCCGAACGCGAAAGACCAAAAGATGAAGCTCAAAACCTTGACGGCGGTTGCCGTTCTCGCCCTTTCGGCGGCCAGTTCCGCCCTTGCTGCGACGACGATCACCGCGACCCTTCAAGCCCCCGCCGCCAAGGCCCGGGTCGTTGCAGGCGGCGCGGTCTGGACCTGCGAAGGTACAGTCTGTGTTGCCACGGCAGCACCAGACAATGTCGCCTCGACCAAGAGCTGCAAGGACCTAGCCAAGGCCGTGGGCACCATCCTCGGCTACTCCTCCGCCAGCTTCAGCCTTGAGGCTGAAGCCTTGGCGAAATGCAATCTCAGCGCACGGCCTGCTGCGCGCTGATTTTGATGGGGCAAGCCGGGTCGCTGGCCTCCCTACCCCCTCTGGCGGGTTTTTACCCATCGACCAGAGGTCTTCGAGCATCTGACGAGATCGGGCGGTCGCTGCAACGGCCGCCCGTTTTTTTGCGGGCTTGACCGAACCTGATCCTTTGGGCCAGACGGAGCCTCAGTGCCCTTCGCGAGTTCCTGTTATGCCATTGACCCCAGCCGCCACCTATCAAACCAGCGTCACCTTGGGAGCTGAGCCCGGCGCTGTGGCGGGTCTTTTGGAAATGGCGCAAAGGGCCGCTGCCGAGGACCGAGGCCCGCTGATCGTGGTCACCCAATCGATTGAATTTGGCCCCGCGACTTCGGCTGGGGATCGTTTGGAGGTGCGCAGTTGGGTTGATCGGGCCACCCGAACCTTGCTGTTTGTACAGGCTGAATTGGCTCGCCCTGATGGGGGAGCGGTTGTCGCCACCGGGTCCGGCGTCTATCGGATCGCCTCCTGATCCGCCCCAAAACCCTGTCAGCGGCATGTCGAAACCGTGCTGTTTAGAGCACATTCGGATAAAAAGTTGCTTTTCCTTAACGGTTTTAGGGGCTAAACACCCCCTTGATCAAAGCGGGGGACGACCGAATGAGATTGCGGACGCGAAACGTCCTTGCGGCCTTGGCCTGCGCCGTCGGCGTGGTCCTGTCTCCCGTGGGCCCTGCCCATGCGGAAGGCTATCTGCAATGTGTACCCTTCGCCCGCACCTTCTCCGGCATTCAGATCTTCGGTGACGCCTATACCTGGTGGCAGCAGGCCTCCGGCAAATACAACAAGGGCTTCGTGCCCAAGACTGGCGCAGTTCTGGTCTTCAAACAGACCGGCATCATGAACAAGGGCCACGTGGCTGTGGTCAGCCAGGTCCTGACCGACCGCGTCATCCAAGTCACCCATGCCAACTGGTCGGTTATTTCCGGCACCCGCGGCAAGGTCGAAAAGGACGTCACCGTCATTGACGTCTCCCAGCAGGGCGACTGGAGTTCGGTCAAGGTCTGGTACGATCCGGTGCGCGACCTCGGCAATACGGTCTATCCGACCTATGGCTTCATCTATTCATCGACCCAAAATGCCGCCCGTTACGCAGCGCAGAACGCTGTCATGAATGTCGCCCAGACCGCCTTTAGTCAGGTTGCGGCCGCTGTGCCAACGCCCGGCTCTGGTCCGGCCCAGATGCTCAATCAGGCCGCTGACACCACCGATCAGATCGCGGCCTTGATTGCCTCCCTGACCGGCGGCGAAGAGACCCCAGCCGACAAACGCTAGGCCGAGCCCTGTCCGCAGGCGCTGACAGAAGGCAGACTGATGCTGAAACTGCTGCGCAACGGGGCTCCGGCCTTCGACGTCCCAAGCCCAGAGTCGGGTTGGCACCTGCCGCCGGACACGGTCTGGATCGAACTGATCGAACCCACCCGCGCCGAGGAGCTCTTGGTCGAGCAGGCGCTTGGCGTGCTGCTGCCCACCCGTGAAGAGATGGCCGAGATCGAGGCCTCCAGCCGCCTCTATCAGGAGGATGGTGCCACCTTCATGACCGCCACCATCCTGCATAATTCCGATGAGGAGGAGCCGAGCTCTTCGCCCGTCACCTTCGTGCTGGCGGGGGAGCGGCTGGTCACGATCCGCTATATCGAGCCGCGTGCCTTCACGATCTTCGCCGCCCAGGCCGAGCGTCAGGCGAGCCTTTGCCCAACGGGGGCCCACGCCTTCCTTGGCCTCTTGGATGCGGTGGTCGACCGCACCGCCGACATTCTCGAACGGACCTCTGGTGAGGTGGAGACCTCATCCCGTTCGATCTTTAAGCGTCCCCGTGAAAGCGGGTTTGAACAGATCTTGACCAAGCTTGGCCGGTCTCAGAGCCTCAATGCCAAGGCAAGGGACAGTCTGGTCAGCCTTGCGCGCCTGATCAGCTTTGCGTCCCTGTCCGAACAGATCGAAACCGATCGCGATCACCGCGACCATCTCAAGAGCTTGCAGCGGGACGTTCAGTCCCTGACCGATCACTCCTCCTACCTGTCGAGCAACATCACCTTCCTGCTCGATGCGGCCCTCGGCCTGATCAATATCGAGCAGAACGCCATCATCAAGATCTTCTCGGTGGCGGCCGTCGTGTTCCTACCGCCAACCCTCGTCGCCTCGATCTACGGCATGAACTTCGAGCAGATGCCCGAGCTGAAATTTGCCCACGGCTATCCGATGGCCCTGATCATCATGGTCATTTCGGCGGTCGTACCCCTCTGGTGGTTCCGTAAGAAGGGCTGGTTGTAGTGGGGGGAGAGCCAAGAGGTGAAAGCCCTTTCCCCCCTTGAGGGAGAGAGGGTTGGAAGAGGGGGCGGTAAATCCACGCGCTCTCCTCGGGTTCCCCACGAAAACGGGATGTGGGGGGCTTGGGGAGACTTCCTCGCGCTTCGACAGGCTCAGCATGAGCAAAGTCGCGTCATTGCGAGGCGTGAAACGCCGAAGCCACCCAGGGGAACATCTGCGTATGATCGTGTCAGACCCCTGGGTTGCTTCGCTTCGCTCGCAATGACGCGGTTATAAACAAGGCCCCCTTCGTCCCTTCGGGCCATTTCCCCCATAGGGGCAAGATCTAAGAACAGTAAATCTTCCCCCTATGGGGGAAGTACCGGCGCAGCCGGGGTAGGGGGTTTTCTGCTTCAAAATTGCGGATGAAAATCTCTTGGCGACCAGCCGAAATCAACAGCGGCTGGCTGGCCATCAAATACCAGATCCTCTGCCATCCGCTCGCCCATGGCCGCCGTAGCGCCGGGCAGGAGGGGGGAGGCGAGGGTTAGGCCTAGGCGCCAAAGGGGCAGGGGTACGGACAGGATCAAGGGCTTACGGCCCAGCCCAGCAAAGACCCGTTCGGCCATGGCGCGGTAGGTCAAGGTTTCCCCGCCTGGCAGATCATAGGCCTGATTGACGGCGGTGGGGCTGGCGGCGGCATCCAGCGCAGCGCGGGCAAGATCTTGACCGTGAACAGGTTGGCGGCGCCCAAGGCCTTGTCCTGCAATGGGCAAGACGCCGACCCGGCGGATCAGTCCGGCCAGACGGCTGATGTTCTGGTCCTGACCCTCGGCATAGATCAGGGTCGGCCTGAGCAACGTCCAGCCAATATTGCGCGCCTCGCAAAAGGCGATCACGGCCTCTTCGGCCAGACGCAGTCGCTCGGCGACGGCCCGTTCGCCCGCATGGTTGGACGCCGTTTTGGTAAAGCGACTGGTCGAGGAAAAGGCCACCAGACGGGTCATGCCCCGCGAGGCCAGCGCCTCCAACGCGGGTGGCAAGACCCATAGGGAGGCTGCGCAGATCACCACCGACAGCTCCGGCAACTGCTTTTCCAAATCCGGCGCCGCCAGATCGGCCGTGACCCATGCCCCTGTCCTCGCCTTACGCCCCAGCCCCAATGCCGACAGGCCTCGATCCGACGCCTCTGGCAGGACATAGCGCCCGACCAGACTGCTGGCCCCAAGGACCATGATCGGGGGCTCTGGGCGCGCCGTGGGGCCGGCCGATGGGTTTAGACTGGAACGCACCAAGGTTTGCATTACCTTCGCTGGCGAAAGGGCCCAAATACCGGCCCTGAAGATGACCAACATAAGGGATTTGCCCATGCGCCGCCGCACCTTTCTGGCCTCCTTGCCCCTGATCGCGGCAGTGCCGAGCCTCGCGCGCGCGGCACCGGGCGCAGGCACGCCCACGCCCAACAATCTCCAGCGCCCAGACATGCATGGCGGCGACCGTATTGCCGGAGCCAGCTACGCCTCCCGCTCGCCCGTTTGGGGACGCTCTGGGTCGGCAGCGACCGCCCATCCTAACGCTAGCCTGATTGCCGTCGACATCTTGCGAAAGGGCGGTTCAGCGGTCGATGCGGCCATTGCGGCCAATGCGGCACTCGGATTTTTGGAACCTGTGGCCTGCGGTATTGGCGGCGACTGTTTCGCCATGCTGTGGGACCCCAAGACTAAGCAGGTGGTTGGCCTGAACGGCTCGGGTCGGTCCCCCCGTGGCCTGTCCTTGGAGACCCAGCGGGCTCGGGCGCGCAAGGGGTACATCAATGCCTACGGCGCCGTTTCGGTCTCCGTGCCGGGGGCCGTCGATGCCTGGTGGGAACTGCATCAGCGCTATGGCCGCCTGCCGTGGGCCGATCTGTTCGAACCTGCCATTGCCCTAGCCGAGCAGGGCCAGCCCGTGGCTCAGACCATCGCCTACTATCTCAAATCCAGCCATCGCCGTTTCACCATGCCCGATCAGGGCATTGAAGAGATCGAAAACTTCAAGCGGACCTATGCCCCCAGCGGAGCCCCGCCCCGTGAGGGCGAGATTTTCCGCAATCCCGATCTGGCCAAGACCTACCGCAAGATCGCGGCGGGTGGACGAGCGGCCTTCTATGAGGGCGAGATCGCCGATGGGATCGAGCGCTATTTCAAGCGCATTGGCGGTTGGATGACCAAGCAGGATCTGGCCAGCCATCATGCAGAATGGACCAAGCCTCTGGTCACCAACTATCACGGCACCGATGTCTATGGCTTGGCCCCCAACAGCCAGGGCCTCAGCACCCTACAGATCCTCAACATCCTCGAAAATTTTGATCTTCCGGGCATGGGCTTCCAGACCACGGCCAGTCTGCACCATCAGATCGAGGCCAAGCGTCTGGCCTTTGAGGACCGCGCCAAGTTCTTTGCCGATCCCGATTTTGGCAAGATCCCGCTCGAATGGCTCAATTCC
>CANKPO010000004.1 GCA_947484535.1 Caulobacteraceae bacterium | reverse complement strand
GGGTGTTTTGTCTCCGGACCGCAGCGAACTTGGCGCGATCCGGGGGAAGGGGTTGGTGCCTATTCGGCGGCCAAGGCTTCCTGAGCCGGAACGACCGTAACAAAGGTTCGGTCGTTGCGCTTGGTGATGAATTTTACATTGCCGTGTTCAAGGGCGAACAGGGTGTGATCCTTGCCCATGCCGACATTCTCACCGGCGAAGAACTTGGTTCCGCGCTGACGAATGATGATGTTGCCAGCGAGGACCTTCTCGCCGCCGAACTTCTTGACGCCGAGGCGCCGACCGTCGGAATCGCGACCGTTGCGCGAAGAGCCGCCTGATTTCTTATGAGCCATCTGGAACTCCTAAATCTGTCTCGAAGCCTTAGGCTTCGGCGCCTTCGGAGGCGTCTGCTGCTGGAGCCGCCTTCTTTGCACGGGGTTTCTTTGCCGGGGCGGCGTCAGCGGTAGGCGCAGCAACCACGGGAGCGTGGGCAGCTTCCAGCTCGGCGACCAGATTGGTCAGGCCACGAGCCTTGGCGTTGAGAATGGCGCGTGGCGTAAAGTCCACGGTGCCGTCCCAGGTTTCGCTCAGGCCAGCGCCGCTGACCGAGGTCACGCGAATGACCGTTTCGAGCTGGCGATGGCCGCCGGTGCGGCGATAGCCCTGACGGCGGATCTTCTTGAAGACCTTAACCTTGACGCCCTTGCGGGTTTCAATCAGGGCGCCCTTAACGGATGCGCCTTCGACCACAGGGGCCCCAACGATGACGTCTGCGCCCTCACCGAGCATCAGAACTTCATTGAAGGCGACTTCTGCGCCAGGTTCGCCGTCAAGCTTCTCGACCACAAGCAGGTCACCTGCTTGAACCCGGTATTGCTTCCCGCCGGTCTTAATCACCGCGTACATCGAATTAGGCCTCTCTGGTGCAGTCTAGTCGCGCCTTGACGTACCGGCGAGGCCTAGACCCTATTCGCAAAAAAGATGGGCCCGCTAGTGGTCCAGCGGGCGGAGGCAGGACTTATACAGCCGTCTTTTCCTGAGTCAACGCCAGCCATGCACGAGGGCGCAGGTTCTGCAAATTGAGGCCCTCTTCAGCGCCAAAACCACGGCCTCGCATGTTACACTATAACGTGCTAAGCCGTGCCCATGCGAAAGTTTAACCTAGATCTTGTCAATATGAGCCTCTTTTCCCGCCTGGTGCTGGCCGCGCTTGCGTCCGCGCTGGTGTGGGCGGCCGTCTTTTGGTCCTTGGCCGCTTAGGAAACCTCATGAGTCTGGTGCGTCTTCACGATCTGACCCTCGGCTATGAGCGCCGTCCAGCGGTCCATCATCTGGATGGAGCCTTTGATGAGGCGCGGGTCACGGCGGTGGTCGGTCCAAACGGGTCTGGCAAGTCGACCCTCCTAAAGGGCCTAGCGGGCGCGTTAGCCCCCCTATCGGGCCGCGTGGATCGCAGCGGTCTAAAGCCGAACCAGATTGCCTATCTGCCGCAAGATCATGGTGTGGATCGCGACTTTCCAATGACCATTGGCGAGTTGGTGGCCTTGGGCCTTTGGGGGCGGCGGGGCCTGTTCGGGGCAGTAACCCATCAAGACCGTCACAGGATCGAAGAGGCCATGAGCGCTGTGGGCCTGTCTGGCTTTGAGGATCGCGCCCTTGGGTCTGTGTCCGGTGGCCAGCTTCAACGCGCCCTCTTTGCGCGGGTTCTGGTGCAGGACGCGCGGCTGATCCTTTTGGATGAGCCCTTTACCGCCCTTGATGCGCGCACAACCGACGACCTCATTGCCCTGGTCAAGCGCTGGCCGAGCGAGGGCCGGACCGTGGTGATGGTCCTGCATGATCTGGATATGGTCCGAGACACCTGCGCCGATACCCTGCTGCTGGCCCGTGAAAAGGTCGCTTGGGCCCCAACCGAGCAGGCCTTGGCCCCAGAGCACCTCTTGACCGCACGGCGCCTGTCCGAGGCTTGGAGCGACGGCGCTGGGATCTGCCATCGGGACCATGCGGCGTGAGCGCCGTCCATTCTGGTGCCGAATTTGCCCTGCCTATGGCGCTTGCGGGGGGTCTTGCCCTCGCCTTGGGCGGTGCGCCGCTTGGCGTCCTATTGATCGCACGGCGCATGAGCCTGGTCGGTGACGCCCTGTCCCACGGCATTTTGCCGGGCGCGGCCCTCGCCTATCTGATTGCCGGTCCTGATCCTGTGGCCATGACGATTGGGGCGCTCATCGCGGGCTTTGTCGTTGCCGGTCTGTCCAGTCTGCTGGCCCGCACCAAGCGCTTGCCCGAGGATGCCGCCTTTGCCGTCTTCTATCTCAGCGCTCTGGCCCTTGGCGTCTTGATCTTGGGACGCAATGCCAATGCCGAGGTGGTGTTTGATCTCCTGTTTGGCGCCGCCAAGGGGCTGGATACTACCGCCCTCTTGGTCTCAGCGGGGGCTGCGACCGCAACCCTCTTTGCGCTGGCCCTCTTCATTCGCGGATTTTTGGCCGAGAGCGCCGATCCGGTCTTTATGCGGGCCTCAGGCCTGCCGGGCGGCCTACTTCACCTGCTGTTGATGCTGTTGGTCGCGCTTAATCTGGTGGCGGGTTTTAGGGCCTTTGGGGCCCTGATGACGGTTGGCCTGATGATGATCCCTGCCGCCGCCGCTCGGTTTTGGGCGCGCAGCTATATCGGGCAGGCGGGGACGGCGGTGCTGATCTCGGCCCTGTCCAGCGGCGCGGGCCTGTTCCTCGCCCATCGATTCGGGGCCGAGCCCGGCGCGACCATGACCTTGACGGCGGCGAGCCTCTTTGCCCTATCGGCGCTGGTGGGGTCTAACAATGGCCTGCTTCAAAACCTGCCCGGCCGTACCCATCTGGAAGGCTGAACCCGCTTTTCCTGATGCGACCTTGTCTGTAAGAGTTCCCCCATGACCCAAGCTCCCGTCTCAAAGACCCCCGTTACCGTCCTGACCGGCTATCTCGGTGCCGGTAAGACCACCTTGCTCAACCGCATCCTGTCGGAGGACCATGGCAAGCGTTATGCGGTGATCGTCAATGAGTTTGGCGAGATCGGTATCGATAATGACCTGATCGTCGGTGCTGACGAAGAGGTCTTTGAGATGAATAATGGCTGCGTCTGCTGCACGGTGCGCGGCGACCTGATCCGGGTCCTGTCGGGCCTGATGAAGCGCAAGGGCGGCTTTGACGCGATCATTATTGAAACCACAGGCTTGGCCGATCCCGGACCCGTGGCCCAGACCTTCTTTGTTGATGAGGACGTCAAGGCCCGCACCCAGCTCGATAGCGTCACCACGGTGGTGGATGCCAAGCATGTGCTCCTTCGCCTGTCAGACAGCCGCGAGGCGCGCGAGCAGATTGCCTTTGCCGATCAGATTGTCTTGAACAAGACCGATCTGGTGTCCGAGCAGGACCTGCGCATGGTCGAGGCCCGCCTGCGCCGTCTCAATCCGCTTGCCCCTATCCACCGGGCCCAGCGCTCGAACGTGCCGCTCGATGCGATTTTGGGCCGAGGCGGCTTTGATCTGGAGCGGATCGTCTCCATCGAGCCAGAGTTCCTCAACCCCGCCCATGGCGAGGATGGCCATGTTCACGACGAACATTGTGACCACGATCATGGGCATGACCACGGCCATCACCATCATCACGACCATGGCCATGCCAAGGCGTCGGACATTCATGATGACGATATTCGCGGCATCAGCCTGCGCCTCGACCGCCCGGTCGATGGGGGCAAGATTACGACCTGGCTCAATGACCTTCTGGCGGCGCAAGGCCCCGACATCCTGCGGGCCAAGGGCATTATCGATGTCGCGGGCGATGAGCGGCGTCTGGTCTTTCAGGCCGTGCACATGATCCTGGAAGGCGACTTCCAGCGCCCTTGGAACGCCACCGATCAGCGTCACAGCCGTCTGGTCTTCATTGGCCGCGATCTTGACGAGGCCAAGCTGCGGGCAGGCTTTGAGGCCTGCGCGGCCTAGGCTGAAGGATAGACCCCTCCACAGGCAGCCAAGGGTGCCTCTGGAGGGATAATCTCTAGTCTTCGGCGTCGTCCGACAGGGGCCGGTCATAGGCGGCCATGGTCGCCATGTTCAAAATGCCCGACACGGATGACGACAGCGGGCAGATCTGCACCGGGCGCGACATGCCCAGCAAGATTGGACCCAGAACCGTCGCCCCGCCCAGCGCCTGCACCAGCTTGGTGGAGATCGAGGCGGAGTGGATGGCAGGCATGATCAGGACATTGGCGTCACCGGTCAGGCGGCTGAAGGGATAGTTGGCACGGGCCGTGGCATCCAGGGCCAGTTCCGGGCTCATCTCGCCTTCATATTCAAAGTCGATCCCGTCCATCTCGTCGAGCGTCGCCACGGCTTCACGCACCTTTTCGGAGCGCAGACCCAGCGGCGTGCCAAAGCTGGAATAGGACATGAAGGCCAGACGCGGCTTGAAGCCGAGAAGACGCACAGCGCGCGCCGCCTCGATGGCGATCTCAACCAATTCGTCGGCTTCGGGCATTTCGGTGACATTGGTATCGGCGATGAACAGGGTCCGGCCCTTGGTCAGGACGATGGACATGCCCATGACGCGGCCAGCAGGAGCGGGGTCGATGGCGCGCAGGACCTCTTCGAGCACCTGATCATAGGAGCGCGTAACGCCCGTGACCATGCCGTCGGCATCGCCCATCGCCACCATACAGGCGGCAAAGGAGTTGCGATCCTGATTGATCAGGCGCTGGACGTCGCGCTGCAGGTAACCCTCGCGCTGCAGGCGGTTGTAGAGATAGTCGACATAGTCCGAATTGCGGTCGGACATGCGGGCATTGACCACTTCCAGCGGGTTCTCGGAGGGATCAATCCCGGCCAGCCGCATGTTTTGATGCACCAGCTCTTCGCGGCCGACCAAGATGGCATAGCCAAGGCCTTGGCTTTGGAAGGCATAGGCGGCGCGGATGACCGAGGCCTCTTCGCCCTCAGCAAAGACGATCCGCTTCTTGGGCGCGCTTTGCACAGCGCCCGAGATCTTTTGCTGGAAGGCGGCTGTTGGATCGAGGCGCTGGGCCAGCGAGGCGCGGTAGGCGTCCATATCCTCGATGGGCTTGCGCGCCACGCCCGTATCCATGGCCGCTTGGGCCACGAAGGGGGGGACATAGCTCATCAGGCGCGGGTCGAAGGGCGAGGGGATGATATATTGCGGGCCAAACTTGAGCTGACGGCCATGATAGGCGGCGGCGACCTCATCGGGCACATCTTCACGGGCCAACTGGGCCAAGGCGTTGGCGCAGGCAATCTTCATCTCGTGATTGACCCGGCGCGCCCGCACATCCAGCGCGCCGCGGAAGATGTAGGGGAAGCCGAGAACATTATTGACCTGATTGGGATAGTCCGACCGGCCCGTGGCGACGATGGCGTCGGGGCGCACAGCATGGACCTCTTCGGGCGTAATTTCCGGATCCGGATTGGCCATCGCGAAGATCAGAGGATTGGGCGCCATCGACTTGACCATCTCTTGGGTCAAGGCACCCTTGGCCGAGAGGCCAATGAACACATCCGCACCGACCATGGCATCGGCCAGGGTCCGGCAGCTGGTCTCAACCGCATGGGCCGACTTATATTGGTTCATGCTCTCGGTGCGGCCGCGATAGATGACGCCGGTGGTGTCAACGGCGATGCAGTTCTCTGCCCGCACGCCCATGGCCTTCATCAGGTCGAGCGAGGCGATGCCCGCCGCGCCAACGCCGCAGAGGACGAGCTTCACATCTTCCAGACGACGCCCTTGGATGTGGCAGGCATTGATCAGGCCAGCGGCCGAGATGATCGCCGTGCCGTGCTGATCATCGTGGAACACCGGAATGTCGAGCAGTTCCTGCAGTTCGCTCTCAATGCGGAAACATTCAGGGCTCTTAATATCTTCCAGATTGATGCCGCCGAAGGTGACGCCAATATTCTTGATGACGGTGATGATCTCGTCGGGGTCCTTGGAGGTCACTTCAATGTCGATAGAATCGACATCGGCAAAGCGCTTGAACAGCACGGCCTTGCCTTCCATCACCGGCTTGGAGGCCAGAGCGCCCAGATCGCCGAGCCCCAAGATGGCCGTGCCGTTTGAGATCACCGCCACAAGGTTGCCCTTGGCCGTATAGTCATAGGCGAGGTCTGGATTTTCCGCGATGGCACGTACCGGTACCGCAACCCCGGGCGAATAGGCCAGCGACAGGTCGCGCTGGGTGTCCATGGGCTTGGTCGGGATGATGGCGATCTTGCCCGGCGTCGGGTACTTGTGGAACGCCAAGGCTTCTTCGTCAGTGAAAGTACGCTTTTCGGTGGTCATGATGTCCCGCGGATCTTGCAAGCCAAGTTCAAATTGAGGCCGCACCCTAACGAGGCCGCCCCCTTGTCACAACCGCATCCATGAGGGGTTGGGGCAAATTCTACCGAATAAATAGGGTAAATATCCCGATGGGGGCCTATTCAAACATCTGTTTAGGGTTTTGTGCCATTGATGTTGCGACAGATGGCGGTCTATCAATTGACCCATTGTTCAAGGAAAGCGGTTCGTTATGGCCTCGTCATCAGCTGTCACTATCGGTGTTGCCGGGGCCCTTGGGCGTATGGGCCAGGTCGTGACCGCTGCGTTGGATAGCCGCAGTGAAGCCCAAGGCGATGTGACGGTCAGCGCCCTGTTTGATCGCGTGGGAACCGAGGGCAGCCTCAGCGGGTCGCGCATCCTGACCTCAGCGGTTGAGGCCATCGAGGCCAGTCGCGTCATTATTGATTTCACCCTGCCCAAGGCCTCTGCCGCCTTGGCGCGGTCCTGCGCCGAGCCTCGCGCTGTCGGAAGCATTCGTCCGGCCCTGATCATAGGCTCAACCGGATTTGATGCCGAAGATGAGGCTCTGCTGGCTGCGGCGGCAACCCAGATCGTCATTGTCCGTTCGGGCAACTTTTCCCTCGGCGTCAATATGCTGCTCGGTCTTGTGCGTCAGGCAGCACGGGCACTGGGACCCAAGGCCTATGATATTGAGGTGCTAGAGGCCCATCATCGCCGCAAGATCGACGCCCCTTCTGGAACCGCCCTGATGTTGGGCGAGGCGGCAGCAGCCGGGCGCGGCATTGATCTGGCCAGCCATTCCGACCGGGGCCGCGATGGCCTGACCGGCCCGCGCAAGGAAGGCGATATCGGCTTTAGTGTCCTGCGCGGCGGCGGCATTGTCGGCGAGCACAGCGTGCTGTTTGCGGCGGAAGACGAGATCTTGACCCTGTCCCATTCGGCGCGCGACCGGGGACTTTTCGCCCGGGGCGCGGTGGAGGCTGCCCTTTGGGCCGTCGCCCAGACCAAGCCCGGGCTCTATGACATGCAAGATGTCTTGGGCCTGAAGGCCTAGACTCCGGTCGAGCCAAAGCCGCCCGCGCCGCGTGCGGTCTCATCGAGGCTCTCGACCAACTGCCACTGGGCTTGCACCACCGGTGCAACCACCATCTGGGCAATGCGCTCACCGCGCCGAATGATGAAGTCCTCAGCACCCAGATTGATCAAGATTACCTTCAGTTCGCCGCGATAGTCGCTGTCGACCGTGCCGGGGCTGTTGAGGCAGGTGATGCCCGCCTTAGCGGCCAAGCCCGACCGGGGTCGAACCTGAACCTCAAAGCCTGCGGGAGCGGCGATGGAGAGCCCCGTCGGAATCATGGCGCGTGAACCGGGGCGCAGGGTCACCGGGGCCTCATCCCCAACGGCGGCGCGCAGATCCATCCCGGCAGCACCCGAGGTCTCATAGGCTGGCAGGGGCAGGCCTTGGGCATGATCCATCTGCACCACAGCGATGGTTGGGGCGGCAAGTCCAGTGGCGAGGGTCATGTCAGGGCCTTGGCAATTCGGTTGGCGATCAGTTTGGCGACATCAGACTTCGGCGCCTTGTCCCAGCGTTCGGTGCCCTCGTGGGTGACGAGCAGAACCGTATTGGCCTCGCCGCCCATCACACCGGGCTGGGTCACATCATTGGCGATGACCCAGTCGCAGCCCTTTTTGGTCAGTTTGGCGCGGGCATGGGCTTCGACATCGTTGGTTTCCGCCGCAAAGCCGATGACCAGCTTGGGACGGTTTGGACCTTGGGCGGCAAGGCCCGCCAAGATGTCCGGGTTTTCGATCAGGTTGATGGCGGGCGGACCGTCTGGCCCCTTCTTGATCTTGAGGGCACCCTCTTCAGCGGGGCGCCAGTCGGCGACGGCGGCCACACAGATGGCGACATCGGTGGGAAGCGCCGCTTGGCAGGCAGCCTGCATCTGGATCGCGGTCTCGACGTCAATGCGGTGCACGCCGGGCGGGGTGGGCAGGGCAACGGGTCCGGCGACCAGCGTCACCTCAGCCCCCAGCGCACTCAAGGCCTGTGCAATCGCAAAGCCCTGTTTGCCGCTCGAGCGGTTGGTGATCAGACGGACGGGATCAATGGGCTCGACGGTCGGACCTGCCGTGACCAGGGCGCGGCGTCCCTTGAGCGGCAGGTCCAAAACCGGCTCTTGGGTAAAGCGCTCCATGATGGCGACAAAGATGGCGGCGGGTTCGGCCATACGGCCCGGTCCAAATTCACCGCAGGCCATAGCCCCCTCATCGGGTCCGACAAAGCTGATTCCGTCGCCAGCGAGGGTGGCGATATTGCGTTGGGTGGCGGGATGGTTCCACATCCGCACATTCATGGCCGGGGCCATCAGGACCGGCTTATCGGTGGCGAGCAAGGCTGTCGTCGCCAGATCATTGGCCAGCCCATTGGCGGCTCTGGCCATCAGGTCTGCTGTCGCCGGAGCGACCACAACCAGATCGGCAGACCGCGACAGCTGAATATGGCCCATCTCGGCCTCATCGGTCAGCGAGAACAGCTCCTGATAGACCCGGTCCTCGGACAGGGCCGCCAGCGACAGGGGGGTGACAAAGGCTTCGCCGCCCTTGGTCAGGATACAGCGCACCGCAATGCCCGACTTGCGCAAGAGGCGCACCAGCTCAAGGCATTTGTAGGCGGCAATACCACCGCCCACGATCAACAGGACCCGTTTGTCACTCACCGTGCTGTGCTCCCAAGCCAGAGCGATTGCATAGCGCTTTGCGGGCAGGCGGGCAAATGGCGTGAGCGCTCGCCCTCTAAGCCCTGCGTTTGACAAGGCCGAACATCGGAGTCAATCTACTTTAGATGGTGAATATGGGGGCTAGAAATGCGTATAATCAAGGGCGTCGCCCTATCGGCCTTGGCCGTTCTAACCTTAGGTGGTCTCTGGTCTTGCGATGCAGGCCCGTCGGCTGTTCCGAGCCGTGACCGGGCTGAGGCGCGGACGGATGAGCCCGATAGCCGGGCCGAGCCTCAGGACCGATCTGACGTTCAAGGCGGGCGGCGACCTGAACGTGAGCGTTCGGCGGTAGACGATGTGCCCCTGGTCGATGGCGTGCCCATGTGGGGCGAAACCCGCCGCTATAACGCCCAAGAAAGCGCCGAGCGCCAGTTTGAACGCAATGGCAAGGCCTTCAATGCCGACCGGCTAGATGACTATGTCGCCAAGGCCCACGCCTTTACCAGCAGGCCACCCAAGGGATCCCAGACCCTGTCGCGGCCCAATGGCGACACCCTGATCTATGATGCCAAGACCAATAGCTTTGCGGTGATGGCCAAGAGCGGCGCACCCAAGGCCTTCTTCAAGCCCGATGACGGCGCAAACTATTGGCAACAACAGGTGGATCGACAAAGGAACCAGGCCGACGACCCAACGGGCCGCTAGATCGTGCTCAAGACCTCATCCGATCCGGAATTCCAAGATTGGGAAAGGAAGCGCAGGGAGGGGCTCATCAAGGCCCGATGGCAAGCCGCCGGTTTGATCCTTCTGTCCACCCTGTTGGTCTTAAGCACGCCCGGGTTCCTGTCTCGCTATACCGATGACACGGGGAAGATGCTCGCTTGGGCCAAAACAGCGACATGGGTCTGCTATCTGGTCGGCATGGTGCTCTATGGCGTCGGGCTCTACAGGCTTTGGCGTGGGTTAAAGGCGCGGTTTTAGGGGCGCGCTAGCCGTTCAGCGCCTTGAACACCAAAATCACCGCCAAGGTCAGGACGGTGCTCATGCTCAGGGCCAACCAGAAGGGGCTAATGCCCGAGCCGGTGGGCTCAGGCGGGGCGGGCTGTGTCTTGCGTTCTGCCTCTGCCAAGCGGGCAAGGGATTGAAGGGCGCCGATGGCGTCCTGAACGAGGCTCTTGACCTTCTCGGTGGGTGAAAGTTCCCGGGCGATCCAGCGGCGCACGACGGGCTCTGCGGCAGCCCAGATGTCATGATCAGGATCAATGCGCCGCGCCACACCCTCGACCGTGACCATCGTCTTTTGCAACAGGACCAGTTCGGGGCGCAGGCGCATATCAAACAGGGCGGTGATCTCAAACAGTTGGCCCAGGAGCCTGCCCATCGACACATCCTTGGCGCTGCGGCCAAAGATTGGCTGGCCCACGGCGCGCAGGGCTTGGGCGAAGGCGTCGACCGAATGGACGGCGGGCACATAACCGGCCTCGAAGTGGATTTCTGCGACCCGTCGATAGTCCCGGCGCAAAAAGCCCCAGAGAATCTCCGCCAGATAGCGTCGCTCGTCCGGTCCGATGCGCCCCATGATCCCATAGTCTACGGCGACGATGGCCGATGGAGGGGCCACAAACAGGTTTCCCTCATGCAGATCGGCATGGAACACCCCGTGATCGAGGGCTTGGGCCAAAAAGCCGCGCATCAAGCCGTTGGCCAGAGCGGGCCGGTCCAGACCCGGCTGTTCGAGGGATTGGGCCGATGAGAGGGGCTGTCCGTCTGCCCAGGTCAGGGTCAAGAACCGCTTGCCAACCCCTTCCCAAACCACCTTGGGCGCGCCCATCCATCCGTCTTTGGCCATGACCTCGCCCAGCTCGTCAGCGCCGGCCGCTTCGAGCCGCAGATCAAGCTCTAGGGTCAAGGACCGCGAGACGGTGGCGGCCAGATCGCGCGGCGCAAGGCGGCGGCTAAGCGGCACAAGCCGGTGGGCCAGATCAGCGGCAAGGGTCAGCACCGCGACATCCTTGGCCACGTCTTGCTCAATACTGGGCCGAAGAACCTTGACCGCCACGACGCGCCCATCGGCCAGAACCGCGCGGTGAGCCTGAGCGATGGAGGCTGCGGCCACGGCGGGTCCAAATTCAACAAACAGGTCGGAAATCGGCCGATCAATCCCGGCTTGAACCACCGCGGTGGCCAGTTGGGTATCAAAGGGCTGAAGCTGATCCTTGAGCCGCGCCAGATCGTCGGCGAAATCGACACCCAAAATATCGGCCCGGGTGGAGAGAAGCTGACCCAGCTTGATGGCGACGGGACCAAGCCCTTCGAGGGCCTTGGCGAGGCGTTCACCCGGCCGTCCCCGGCGCGACTGAGGGCCTGCCAAGAGCCGCAGAACCTTGCCCAGCGCCACCAGCGGCGCGGGCATCAGGCCTTGCGCCTCACGCGGCAAAAGCGCGTCGGCCCGCACCAGAACCCAACCCGCACCCAGGAGACGCAAGAGAGCCATTAAACAGCGCGGCCTTGGTGCATGGCCGCCACACCGCCGGTAAAGTTGGTCCAGCTAACCTGCGAAAAGCCCGCCTCGCGCATCAGGGCTGCGAAGGCGGCCTGATCAGGGAATCGGCGAATGCTCTCGACCAGATATTGATAGGAGGCCCGATCCTTGGCCACCCACCCGCCGATGGCCGGGATGACGGCAAAAGAATAGGCGTCATAGGCCTTGCGCAAGGCATCGGTGACGGGATGGGAAAATTCCAGACACAGGAACCGCCCGCCCGGCTTCAAGACGCGCCGCGCCTCTTTCAAGGCCGCCAAGATGTCGGTGACATTACGAATACCAAAGGAGATGACATAGGCGTTGGCGCAGGCGTCCGGCAGGGCCAGGCGCTGGGCATCGCCCACGGACCAGACGATCTCAGGCTCGCCGCCGCGCTCGCGGCCCGCGCCGACCATCTCGGCATTATAGTCCATCACATAGATCCGGGCATCCTCGCCGCCGCGCCGTTGCTTGGCCGCCCGGGCCATCTTGGCAAAGCGTCTGGCCATGTCGCCGGTTCCGCCTGCGCAATCGATGATCACTTCGCCCGGCTGCGGATTGAGCCGAGAGGCCACCGCATCTTTCCACAGCCGATGGACCCCTGCGCTCATCAGGTCATTCATCAGGTCATAGCGTTTGGCCACCCGATCAAACACGCCGCGCACGAGGCCCGGCTTATCGGACGCCGCGACGTCGGTGAATCCAAAGGTGGCTGTAGGGTGTGGGGAAGGCTCGCTCATGGCTCTGCTTTAAACCCGGTTGCGTTCTGCCGCAAACCGGACAAAGCGTCTTAGGAACATTCCTGCGTTTGCAGAGCCCCAATATGGACCATTTGCCCCATGCCTGAGCTGACCCATGCCTGAGTTGCCAGAGGTTGAGACCGTCCGCCGAGGGCTTCAGCCGGTGCTAGAGGGCGCGCGCCTGTCGCGGGTCGAGCAGCGCCGCCCAGATCTGCGCTTTGCCTTTCCCGACGGCTTTGTGCAGCGCCTGACGGGGGCGACCATCACGGCGCTAGAGCGGCGGGCCAAATATCTGCTGGCGCGCTTGGACCGAGGCGACACCTTGGTGATGCATCTGGGCATGACCGGCCGCTTCGAGATCGATGAGCCGGGTGGTCCTCGTCAAAGGCCGGGTGATTTTGTCCATGCGCCTGCGTCTGATCCCAAACATGCCCATGTGCTATTCATGACCGAGGCCGGGGCCACCGTGACCTATTCGGACCCCCGGCGATTTGGCTTTATGGGGTTGGTGGAGACCGCGCGGCTAGATCAGCATCCTTGGTTTTCAGCCATGGGACCTGAGCCGCTTGGCCCTGACTTTGACGCAGGCGTCCTGGTGGCGGCCTTTAAGGGGCGCAAACAGACGGCAAAGACCTTGCTGCTCGATCAGCGTGTGGTGGCGGGTCTGGGCAATATCTATGTCTGCGAGGCGCTGCACCGGTCAGGGATTTCGCCGATCAAGCCCGCGGCCCTGATTTCTAAGGCCAAGATCAAGATCTTGACGGCGGCGATCAAGGACGTGCTCGCAGAGGCCATTGAGGCGGGTGGATCGACCCTGCGCGACTATGCCGGGGCCGATGGGGCGCTGGGCTACTTCCAACATACTTTCCGCGCCTACGGCCGCGAGGGTGAGCCCTGTGTGACGCCATCGTGCCGGGGCGTGATTGAGCGGACCGTCCAGGCAGGGCGTTCGACATTTTTCTGCCTTGTCTGTCAGCTATAGGGGAATGGCCGCAAGGTCGGCAGTGAGCGCGCCCATTTGACCCTGTTTGAGACCACCTTGGCCCATTGGCGTACGCGCATCATCGCGCTTGGCGGTGTGATGGCCTTGATGGCGGGGCCTTGCCTTGCCTTACC
This sequence comes from Caulobacteraceae bacterium, assembly GCA_947484535.1. Classification (GTDB taxonomy): domain Bacteria; phylum Pseudomonadota; class Alphaproteobacteria; order Caulobacterales; family Caulobacteraceae; genus CAISGS01. The sequence goes on along the minus strand of CANKPO010000004.1, from coordinate 3,752 downwards.
GCCCCTCTGGATTGTGCGAGATGCCGATTCAGAACTTGTGCTCTTTGGGTCCGTCCATGTCCTGCCCAGCGATTTGGAGTGGCAGCCACCGGCCCTCGGCGCGGCCCTTGGCAAGGCTGATGATGTTTGGTTTGAGCTTCCCATTGATCCGGGGACCCAATCTCGCGTGGCGCAGTTGGCCCTCGAAAAGGGCCTTCTGCCCAAGGGCGTTTCTCTGAGCCACAAGCTTTCGGCGGTGGCGCGCGAACGGCTCGGCCGGGTTGCGGTCCGCGCGGGCCTTCGACCTGAGCAGCTTGAGCCCTTTCGGCCCTGGTTGGCGGAGGCCTCCCTATCGGTTGCCGATTTCCAGCGACAGGGTGCGCGGGCGACGGCGGGGGTTGAGCAGGTCATCGCCGCTGACCTTGGCCCAGACATAGAGCGCCGAGCCTTTGAAACGCCTGATCAGCAGATCGATTTCATGGCCAATGTCAGCGAAGCCGAGCAGATCGCCTCGCTTGAAGAAGCCTTAAGGCGAATGGATGAGGAGCCCGATACCTATGAGGCCCTTCTGGCCTCGTGGATGGCGGCGGATCTTCTCGCCCTAGAGCGTCAAGCCCTCCTGCCGATCAAAGCGCAGACCCCAAGGCTCTATGAGACCCTGATCCGTGAGCGTAATTTGCGCTGGGTCGAGGCGATTAAGCAGCGTATGGCCGGGCGTGGCCAAACCGTCATGGTTGTCGGGGTGGGTCATTTGCTGGGCAAGGACGGCGTGCCAGAGCGGCTTCGACGGCTCGGCTATCGGGTCGAGGGGCCGTGATCCGCGGGGCCTGTCCGAGATTCTGAAAAGAAGCTTGGACTGCTGCGTTGACGTGGGCCTTGGCTTTCAGTATATCCGCGCACTCTTGAATTCAGCGCCCTCGCACGACGCGATAAGCGCTTGTCCGCATCGAAGGTTCTAAACACATGGCCAATACGCCCGGCGCCAAGAAGGCGATCCGCAAGATTGAGCGCCGCACTGAGGTCAATAAGGCGCGTCGTTCGCGCGTTCGTACCTTCCTGCGCAAGTTTGAAGAGGCCCTGTCGGCGGGCGATGTTGCCGCTGCTAAGGGTGCCTTTGTTGAGGCTCAATCGGAGCTGATGCGGGCTGTTTCCAAGGGCGTTGTTCACAAGAACACCGGCTCGCGGAAAGTGTCACGTTTAGCCGCACAACTTAAGAAGCTCGACGCAGCTTAAGCTGTACCGACTCTGGGTCGTACTTTAGCTAAAGCTAAGTAATCACTCAATAATTTAAAGCCGACGGCGCCTGCGCTGTCGGCTTTCGCGTGTTTGCGTGAAAAAAATGCGCCGTGAACAGAAAGAAATTTTGTTAGCCCTAGGCATTTGTGGACCTTTTTAGAGTCAACAAAAATATCACGAAAAAAAGCGAAGAATCCCCGTTGACCGGCCCGGCGGCGAGGCTAATGTTGCGTCTCTAACGTCTTCCATCTGACCACGGATAAAAACGGAAACGCGGAACTATAGCGAGTTCGGCGAGAGCTAACTGTATGTTTTTTATAAGTTTATCTTCGAGTTGCCGCCGCGCTCAGGTGCTGGATGGGATTTGAGGCCGCTCGTTTGAGCAGGCTTCATCAATTTGAGGAGCATTGGGTTTTCGGCTGGAATTTGAACGTGGTTTTTCTGCCGCGTTCTCCCAAAAAGAAAGACCTGAGGTTTAAAGCTAAAACTTTACCCCTTAGGTGGAGTTCGAGCGGCTGGCGGGGCAGGGTCTATGACGGTTTCAAAGGGGGCGGCAATTCAGATTCAGGCGGAGTCCCCAACGGACACAAAGGCCGGAACCCTATGGAACCGAGCCTGTGCGGCGTTGAAATCTGAATTGGGTGACGACACCTATGGCTCTTGGCTGTCTCAAGCGGCTTTGCGCGAGTCCAGCAGTGGCCATTTCGTGATTGTGACGCCAACCGGGATTGCGCGGGACTGGATCCGCCGCAACGCTTGGCGCCGGATTTGTGAACTTTGGGCGATGAATGATCCTGAGGGTCGCCGCTTGGACCTCAAGTCACGCGTAGAGTTTGAAGCCGATGTCGGTTTGGCCGGTGCTGCCCTCCAGGCCGCCAGCGCCAGCATGGACTTGGCCAACCAAGATCTGATCGAAATTATCGAGCCTGTCTCGTCGGATATGCCGACCTCATCGGCGCCGACCGTTTCAGGTGATGTGCGCGCGCCTCGCATGGCCGGTCTGCAGGAACGGTTCACCTTCGACAGCTTCGTTGCCGGACCAGCCAATGAGTTTGCCCTCGCGGTTGCCAAGCGCGTGGCCTCTTGGAGCGATGGACATTTCAATCCCGTCCTGATCCATGGGCCCTATGGCTTTGGCAAGACCCACCTGCTCAATGCCATGGCCTGGGAGGCCATGCGGACGGCGCCGGACAAGCGGGTGATCTATCTGACCGCCGAACGGTTTCTCTCGACCTTTGTGCGCGCGGTGATGGACAAGCAGACGTCGGCCTTCAAGGAAGAGCTCCGCGCGGCGGATCTTCTATTGATCGACGATGTTCATTTTGTCGGTGGGAAACAGTCGACCCAAGAGGAGCTGTTCCATACCCTAACTGCCCTGATGGAAGATGGTCGCCGGGTGGTGTTCTCTTCGGATCGGGCCCCTGCGGCCCTTGACGAGATCGATGCCCGCCTGCGCTCACACCTGCAAGCCGGTCTGGTCTGCGGCATTGAGCCCGCCGACCGCACCCTTCGCCTTGGAATCTTGGAAAAGAAGCTTGATCTGTTGGGCCGTCAGCAGGGTCTGATTGGGGCCAGCGCTCGTCCAGAGGTTCTGCAGTTTCTGGCCGACCGCTTTACCGAAAGTGTTCGTGAATTGGAGGGTGCGCTCAACACCCTGGTGGCCCGTGTCGGCGAAGGCGTGTCCCGCCTGACCCTTGACGAGGCCCAAGCCATTCTTCGCCCGCATCTGCGTGGCGGCGAAAAGCGCATCACCATTGATGATATTCAGAAAGCCACCTCTGAGCATTTTGGCCTCAAACAGGTCGATCTGATCTCTGAGCGCCGCAATCGCTCCATTGCCCGTCCTCGGCAAGCGGCCATGTGGCTGGCCAAGCAACTGACCACCCGCTCCTTGCCCGACATTGGGCGCCGTTTTGGCGGTCGCGATCACACGACGGTTTTGCATGCGGTGCGCCGTATTGAGGCCCTCCGCGCCGAGGATCCACAGTTGGCGCGCGACCTCGAAACCCTGACCCGCAAGCTGCGCGGCTAAAGAAATTGTTAAGCTTAGGGGACCAGAGCGAGATTCCGCGCTCGCCCCCCTTCCCCAACGCGTCAATTCAGCTAATCTCGGTAACCCTGCCGACTGGATTCTCATCCTTTCCGGTCGTTCCGCAGGGATGAACTTCTCATGGCCTTAGGTGCGATTTCCCTAGGCCTGCGGATCGGAAGACAAGATGAAGCTGACTATTGAACGGGCAGCCCTGCTAAAGGCTCTGGGACATGTGCAAAGCGTCGTAGAGCGCCGTAACACCATACCCATTCTCTCCAATGTCCTTTTGTCGGCCAGCCACGGGGCCTTGACCTTCTCGGCCACCGATCTGGATATGGAGATCACCGACGAGGTTTCGGCCCGTGTCGAGGTCCCCGGTCAGATCACAGCCCCGGCCCACACCCTTTACGAAATTGTCCGCAAGCTGCCCGATGGCGCCGAGGTCGAGCTGTCCTTCGACGGTGATGATCCTCGCCTGACCGTGTCGGCGGGCCGTTCTCGCTTT
>CANKPO010000003.1 GCA_947484535.1 Caulobacteraceae bacterium | reverse complement strand
TCGCGGCACGAACTCCATGGCAAAGGCGCTCGCGCCCTTGGCGGCGAGAGCCTCGATCATCGGGCGATCATTATAGGGGTTCATCAGGGCGACCACGATCGCGCCAGACTTGAGGGCGGCAATCTCTGCCTCAGAGGGTCCGCGCACCTTTAGGACAATATCCGCCGCCGAAAGGCTCGCAGGGCCTGAGGCCGCAATGGTCGCGCCAGCAGCAGCATAGTCCGCATCGAGAATGGACGCCGCCAAGCCCGCGCCCGTCTCAACGGTGACATTATAGCCAAGGCCCATCAGCTTTTTGACGGTTTCCGGCGTTGCCGCGACTCGGGTCTCCCCAGCGCGTGTTTCCTTGGTGACGGCGATTGTCGCTGTCATTCGGTTTCCCCCGGTCGTCATGAACAGTAGCCCGGAGGTTAAGGAAGGAATTTGCCTATTGTCCAGCCCGTATCAGCAATGGACAGAAATAAATGCTGCGGCGCATCATATAGGCCGCATAATTCTGCTCAAGGCCGGGGCCTTACAATAGCTCAACGCTAGATCTAGTGAGCGGCTGGCTTTTCGCGCAGCAGGACAATACCGCCGACCGTAACAACCACCGCGCTGATCAGGCCAGGCAAGAAGCCTGCGGTCGTGCAGAACCAAACCACGAGGGCTACGAGGCTGGCAACGAGCGCCAAGCTGCCCCACTTGGTCAGGGCCATAAAGGCGTCATAGGTCGAGGCCTGCTCTTGGATGTCCATAGCGCCGCGCTGATAGTCGTGATCGTGATCGTGATTGGCAGGAGGCGTGGCCATGGTCAGTCTCTTCGGCAAGTCGTTGAACCTAATCCGGGGGGATATACCATTCAGCGCCGCGCCTCAAGCGTGACGACCCGCCGCAGGGCCTTGCGATCCGTCTGGTCTTTTTCGCCATATGACTTAGGACAGGCTTAGCACCCTAACGGAGCCACCCCATGAGCCGTTCTATTGCCCGCGCCCTGCACGGGATCATCAGCCTCGCCACTGCCGCCCAGAGCCCCAGACGGCGGGCCATGACCCTGTCGCGGCTGGTGGAGCGGTTGGACAGTTCTGCGGCGACCGCGATCACGACCGACCGGGGACCGCTAAAGGTTCTGCCCCTGCGCGGACCCCATCTGGCCGCCGCCGCGCTGGACTTCGACAATGAAGAGCCGGAGCTTCTGACCTGGATTCAAGAGATCGCGGCGGGGGAGGTCCTGTGGGATATCGGGGCTGCGACGGGCCTGTTTGCCATGTATGCCGCCCTAAAGGACGGGGTCGGGGTCTATGCCTTTGAGCCCAAGGCCACCAGTTTCGGGGTTCTGGTCGAGCATCTGGCCCTCAATGGCCTAGGCGAACGGGTCTTTCCACTCTGCGTCGCCCTGTCGGATGAAACGGGACTGACCCGTCTCGAGCTCGCCGCCATGGCCCCGGGCTCGGGTGGCAATTCGGTCTCGGGTGCCCCGAACCAGTTTGGGGAATATAACTCCGTCTTTAGCCAAGGCGTCCCGGCCTACCGGATCGATGATCTGCGCACCGCCTTCAATTTGCCTGCGCCGCACTATCTGAAGATCGATGTCGACGGGGTCGAGGGCGCCATCCTGCGCGGTGCCGCCGCCACCTTGCCAATGATCAAGTCGGTTCTGGTTGAGGTCGAGGGCGACAATGCCCGTGAGGCTGCCACCCGGATCGAGCCGCCCCTGTTCGCAGCAGGCTTTGTCGAGGACACTGCCGTGCGCACCACCGGCTCTGGCCGCAACCGCCTCTATCGCAATCCGAACCCTAAGCGGGGCTGAGGCCCTTCCCATCGGCGCAAAGAAAAACCCCTCCGGCCAAGACCGGGGGGGTTATCTGTTTCAGCGTCTGATGAGGCCTAGAGCCTACCAGTTGTAGCTGATGCGCGTGTACATGAACCGGCCGTTGAAGCCGAAGGGCGAGAAGCCCGGGAAGCCAACAGGGCCATTGGTGTTGACATTAACCGGGGTCATGTTGGGATATTCATCCAACATGTTGTTCACACCAACAGCCAGGTTGATCTTGTCCATCAACTTATAGCGGGCTTCGAAATCCACCAAGGTATGCACGCCGGTATTGTAGTCCAGCGTTGCGGTGTTGTTGGGGACCAGAACCTCGCCATAGCGGGTGGCCTTCAAGGTGGCACCCATCTTGTCCTTTGACCATTCGGTCGTGAAGACGAACTTTTCCTGCGGCGTGCCCTCTTCGAAGGTCAGACGGTTGCTGCGCGCGAAAAGCAGGGGCGGCACGGGCAGGGCCGACAGTTGGCTGGTCGCTGGCAGACGGGTCACTTCGGTCTGGTTGAAGTTACCAGCCAAGGTAAAGTCAAGCTTGCCCATCGCATCGGCATCAAGGCGATAGCGCGCCACGATATCGAGGCCCTTGGTCGTGGTGTCCACGCCGTTGATGAAGAAACGTGCCGCACCCAAGGCGCCGCCCGCTCCTGGAGGATTGATGAGCTTGTAGATAGCGACCGCCGTTGCCGTACCGGTCGGGGCACCTTGGATATTTTCCGACAGCACGATGCGGTTGTTGATCTCGATATAGTAGGCGTCCGCCGTCAACTCGAAGCTGCCAACCTGATAGACCAAGCCGCCGGCATAGTTGTTGGACTTTTCAGGCTCTAGAGCCTTACCGCCCAGAGCCCCTGCGGTGGCGCTGGTGGCTGGGAAGGTTCCGACTTCAACGGGGGTGGAGATGCCATTGATGGCGATGAAGTTGGTCGAGGTGGCCGTGAAATATTGCTGCTGGAGCGACGGCGCACGGAAACCGGTCGACACCGCGCCGCGAAGGGCGAAGGCATCGTTGAAGTCATAGCGCGCGGCGATCTTGCCGGTGCCGGTCGAACCAAAGTCCGAATAGTCTTCATAGCGGACGGCGATATCGACAGCGAAGGCCTTGGTCACTTGCGTGTCCAGATCCGCATAGAGGCTGAAGGAGTTGCGTGACTTGTCGACGGCGTTTGCGGGCTGGAAGCCTGGGAAGCCTTGAGCGCCAGCAGCCTTACCGGCTAAGCCACCAAAGATGTAGGAGGGCGAGGTGCCCGCCGTGATCTGATAGCCTTCCGAGCGATATTCGGCGCCCAGAGCCAATTGCGATGGCGCGGCAAAGCCCAGCGACACGGGACGGCTAAGGTCCAGGTTCGCGGTCAGCAGGTCATATTCCATCGCGCCTGCGTCGAAGGTGGTCGGCGAGGCCGTACCCATCGAGCCATTGACCGAATTTTCAACGCCGTACTGAACCTTGTTCTTGCCATAGGTCAGGCTTGCATCGACGGCAAAGCCCGACAGGTCACCCTTAACACCACCGCCAGCAGACATGTCATCAATGTCCGTCGTGATCAGGGGCAGGAAGCCATTTGGGAAGATCGTGGCGACGTTATTGGCGTTGGTCGCCAAACGCGGATTGGCGGCACTGTCGCCAACGCGGTTTTGATAGCCGAGCCAGCCATAGGCCTCAAAGCCTTCAGCCAGAGGCATGCCAGCATTGGCATAGAAGGTCTTGCTTTCAACCCGTGGGTCGCCGTAACGGGCCGTGACCTTGAAGGGCACGGTGCGCGGGTCAAGGTCCGAACGGTTGGTTGGATTACGGAAGCTATAGTCCGCCGAAACGGTCAAGAAACCATCCGCGCCGAGCGGGAGGCCTTGCCAACCCGACAGGGTATAGACATTGCCGTCATTGGCCTTGCGGCCATTAGGATTACGGGCCGTAACCACATCGGTATTATACTCACCCCAGCTGGCTGAGATGCCGCCGCCTTGGCTGGCTTGGCGCAGACGCAGGTTGATGACACCGGCGATGGCGTCCGAGCCATATTGAGCCGAGGCACCGTCACGCAGCACCTCGACGCGGTCGATGGCCACAGCCGGAATGGTGTTCAGGTCGACCGCTGCCGAACCGCGGCCGATCGAGCCGTTGACATTGACCAGAGCCGAAGAGTGGTAACGCTTGCCATTGAGCAGGACCAGGGTCTGGTCGGGCGCGAGGCCGCGCAGGGTCGCTGGACGGATGCTGTCGGTGCCATCGGTGATGGCTGGACGGGGGAAGTCCATCGAAGGAATGAGGTTGGCCAAGGCTTGACCCAACTCTGGGGTCGCTTGCTGGGTCAGGGCAGCGCTGCTGACCACGTCTACAGGGGCGAGGGTTTCAAGCTTGGAGCGCTTGGCGACGCGCGAACCGGTGACAACCAGTTCGTCAAGGCTGGCCGAAGCGGCCTGAGCGTGAGCAGAGGTGCCCATGGAGCCGAGGATCAAGGCAGGAGCCGAAAGGCCTGCAATTAGGAATGTCTTATAGTTCATTGGAGAACCCTCAATGTTACGCGCCGAGGGCCACCATCGCGGCGATCAGGAGCCACAGCTCCGACGTTCCGCGCGGCCTCAGTCGCCTATAGGGGGCATTTGGAACCGAAAGTGAAAGCTTTCAACTACCGATCCATTTCGTCGGACAGTTGAAAAAAGACCGTTGCAAAAATGTCAAATAGGCCAAGAGGCCAAGAGTCCGCGCACAGCCGCAACAAAAGCTAGCGGCTGATCAATCATGACATGGTGGTCTGCATCAGGAATAGCGACCTTTTTAAAGCCCGCCGGGACCTTGGCAAACATATAGTCCATGGTCTCTTGGCCCATCAGATTGGACCGCTCCCCCCACATTAAAGTAATGGGGCAGGCCATTGTTTCCAGAAGGTCACCAAGGTCGCCGATCTGGAAACGGCCCCACATCTGGGGATCAAATTTCCAGGACCAGCCCTCGCCCGATCCATCCTCGAGCGCCACAGGCTTGAGCGAGGTGCGGGCGATATAGTCGGCAATATAGAGATTGTCGCAGCCCTGCGGCGGGGCCAGCCGAAAGCGGGCCAAGGCCTGGGTGAGGGTTGGGTAGACCTGCTGCATCGGATTGCGCGGCGGCGGACCCTTCCAGCGCTTTTCGGGCGGCTGAACACTGGAATCCAGCAGGACAGCACCGCGAATCTTCTCTGGGAAATGGGTGGCGCAATACATCAGCGGGAAACCGCCAAAGGAGTGTCCGATGATCAAGGGCCTTTGGCCATCGGCTTCCAACTGAGCCTCATCGACAGCGGCAAAGATCTCCTTGGCAAAGATCTCGCCCGTATAGGTCTCGCGCCAGCCCGAATTGCCCATACCCGACCACGAAATGGCCGCCACGCGATAGTCCTTGGCCAGCAAGGGCGCGGTAAAGGCCCACCAATCGGCATGGGCCCCATTGCCGTGCAGGAGAAGCAATCCGGGCTTGCCAACCTCGCCCCAGGTCAAGAGCTCGATATTGACCCCCTCGACCATGATCATCCGCCGCTCGGGCGCATCGGCAAGGGCCGCTTCAAACCAGGCCGGAGCGGGCGGCTTGGCACCTGCAAAGGGCGCCAAGGGCGAGCGGATCGATTCGGGCAGAGCGGCCAGTTGCGCGCGTCTTGGATCTTCAGTCATGGTTCAAGCCCTATAGGGTCGGTTGCGCTCATGGTCAGTGCGCTGTTCGATCACTTTGAAAATGCCGGTGCCGGTCAAGATGGTGCGATCTCCGCACCAGACCCGGCCCCGGATCGTAAACATATCGGCCTCTTGCAAGACCACTTCCCCCGCGCCCTCGACCCAGTCGCCCAGCTTGGCGCCCGATAGAAAATCGCAGGTCAGCCTCACCGTCACCCACCAGTTCGACTCCTTCGCCGAGACCGCGTGGCCCCAGGCCATATCGGCAAAGCTCATCATCATGCCGCCATGGGCGTTCATCATCCCGTTGGTATGGTGCTCTTCGACCAGAAAGGCGCGGCGGTACTGGTTGGGCCGATTATATTCGTAAAGCGGTCCGATCTGACGGCCAAAACCCCTGTGCCAGTTGAGTAGACTATAGCCCTCTGGGATCACATGGCTCTGACCGGGCGTGAGTTCGTCAGACATAAAGTTCGGCACCTCTATTTCGTGCCCCCTGACTAACCGCCGATGACAGAAAGGCAAGCCTGACCCTAGGTAAGACCAGTCACGGGGTGAGGCCCGCCGCCTCTAGGGCCGCGGCCTGTCGCTGCGCGAGCACAGTTTCATCGAAATCGGCCAGTGATGCCTCAAACAGGGCCCGCCAATTAAGCTCGGCCCCTAGATGCAGGAAGGCTGCCCCCAGACCGATGGCGGCGCGGTCCATAAAGACAAATTCACGGGGGATGGTCACAGGGCCCTTATCCTTGAGGGCTTGGCGCACGGCCATAGCCTCGGCGCGGCCATAGTCGCCGGGCGCGACCCCGTCGGCGACGCTGCGCACCCGGTCATCGAGCAGAGGCCCATAGATGAACCGCGCCCAGACATTGAGCACATCGATCAGATCATCGCTGAGGCGGGTAAAGCCCCAGCTGTGATAGGCCTGCGCCTGTCCGGCCCGGTCATTGGTCAGGAGGCTGCGATAGAGCAGCACCACCCCGGCCACAAAGCGCGGCGGGAAGATCCGAACACAGCCAAAATCGAGCAGGTTTAAGCATCCGGCATCGGGCGTGAAACTATAGTTGCCCAGATGGGGATCGCCATGGATGACGCCGAGCGTGGTCATGGGCGACCACCAGGCCTCAAAGAGCTGCTTGGCAATGCGGTTGCGGGTCTCAAGCGGCGCACCCTTGAAGGTCAAGAGCCCCTGCCCCTCCAGCCAGCCCATGGTCAGGAGCCGACCGGTTGACAGCTCCGGCACCGCCTGAGGCACGGCGATGTCAGAACGATCCGCAAAGAAGGTCCCATAGAGCGCCATCTGCTTGGCCTCGCGGCCATAGTCCAGCTCCTCGCGTAGGCGATCTGCGATCTCGTCAGCCATCTGGCTCGGATCAATCGAGCTTTCAATCCGGCGAAAGAGGCCAAACAGGGCGCGAAGCTGACCCAGATCGCTCTCGACGGCGCTCAGCATGTCGGGATATTGCAGCTTCACGGCCAGGTTACGGCCATCCAGCCCCACCGCCCGGTGAACCTGCCCGAACGAGGCGGCAGCCGCGGCCTGCGGTTCAAACTGGGCAAAGCGAGAGGCCCAATCTGGGCCAAGCTCCGCCGCCATCCGCCGCCGCACAAAGGGCCAGCCCATGGCGGGCGCATTGGTCTGCAACTCGGCCAGCTCAGCGGCAAATTCAGGCGGCAAGAGGTCTGGGACGGTCGCGAACATCTGCGCGGCCTTCATCAAAGGGCCCTTCAGATTGCCCAGCGCCGCACGCAGGGCCTTAGCATTGCGCAGATCCGCTTCGCCGCCGCCGAACAGGCTATTGACGCCGTAGGTCGCCGCCGCCCCCGATAGGCCAACCCCCACCTTGGCAAATCGGCCCAGCCGCCCGCTCAGTCGATCGCGTTCTGGGTCCTGCACCATGGGATGGGGTTCCGCTTCAATCTACGCTCAGACCAGAGCCTCAAACGCATCGATCAGACCCTCAAGCCGGGCACAGCCCTGCCGCCAGAAGGTCTTGTCGCGCGGGTCCAGCCCAAAGGGCTTCAGAGCCTCTACATAGGTCCGCGTCCCCCCGGCGGCGAGCAGTTCCTCATAAAGAGGCGCAAAGGCCTGCGGATTCTCCCGCCGCTTCTCCATCAAGGCCCCGACCAGCAGGTCCCCAAAGGCATAGGCATAGACATAGAAGGGGGCGTGGGCGAAGTGGGTCACATAGGACCAGAAATGCTCATAGCCGGGATTGAGTGTCACGGCTGGGCCAAGGCTCTCGCCCATAACCTCAAGCCACAGGGCGCCGATCTGGTCTGGCGACAGTTCGCCCTCGGCCCGCGCGGCATGGAACCTTGTCTCAAAGCGGTGGAAAGCGATCTGGCGCACCACCGTATTGAGGCCATCCTCGATCCGCCCCGCCAAAAGCACCCGGCGCTCTTGCGGGTCAGCATCGGCAAGAAGCTGTTCAAAGACCAGACCCTCGCCAAAGATCGAGGCCGTCTCGGCCAAGGTCAGGGGCGTATCGGCCAACAAGGTCCCGCGTGGGGCCGCTAGGGTCTGATGGACCGCGTGGCCAAGCTCATGGGCCAGGGTCAGGACATCGCGACGCTCGCCCATATAATTGAGAAACACGAAGGGATGATGGTCCGAGGTCACCGGATGGGAATAGGCCCCCGAGGCCTTGCCCGGCCTTGGCTGAGCATCGATCCATGGCCGATCAAACACATCTCGGGCTCTCTGGGCCATGGCGGGCGACAGCCGCCCAAAGGAGTCCAGCACCAGAGCCTTGGCCTCATCCCAGCTATATTGCCGAGGCCTTTCCTGATCCAGCGGGGCATTGCGGTCCCAGTGATCAAGGGTCTCGCGGCCCATCGCCTTGGCCTTGAGAGCATAATAACGATGCGCCAGACGCGGATAGGCCTCGACCACCGCCGCTTCGAGCGCCTCCACCGCTTCAGGATCAACCTCATTGGCAAGACGGCGCGCATGGGCGGGCGAAGCATGGCCACGCCACCGGTCCTCGACCTGCTTTTCAAAGGCGATGGTGTTGAGGCAAAGGGCCAAGACGGGCTCATTGGCCTTTAGGGCGACGGCCAAACCCTCGGCGGCCTCGCGGCGGCGGGCGGGGTCAGAATCCGATAGCCGGTTGAGCGCTTCGGGCAGGGTCAGGGTCTCATCGCCTACGGTGGCCCGCAAACGGCTGAGGGTCTCATCGAACAGTCGGCTCCAATTGGCGAGCGCTGGGGCGCGGTCGATCAACAGGCGCTCCAAATCGGGGCCTAGCTCGTGCGGTCGTGACAGGCGTACCCGCCGAAGCCATGGCCGCCAACGGGCTGTGGTCTCACCGGCCCGCAAGGCCGACTCGATCTCCCACTCTTCCAGCTGGTTCAGTTCCAGCGTGAAGAACAGGCTATCTGCGCCAATAGCGGCCGCCCGAGCGCGAATATCAGCCTCGAACTTGGCCCGCGCTGGATCATCCCGCGCCGTGGAGGCGGCAAGACCGGCATAGGCGCCAACCCCCCAGAGGAGATTGACCGCCTTCTCATAGAGGCCAAGGCCTGAGTCGAGCAGCAGCGCCAATCGGGGGGCATCACCGCGCGCAGCGATAAAGGCCCCCTTGAGCCTGACCAGTTCGGCATTGGTTTGGGCGGCAGCCTCAAGATCTTGAGCAATCCGGGGGTCATCCATGCCCAGATAGAGATCATCGAGGCTCCAGACCGGCAGGGCCTCTCGGCCCTTGACGCCGCCGCTGGAGGCTCCGTCCGGCGCGGCCATGGAACCACCAAAGGCGCTATTGGCAAAGGGGCGGGCGAGGGCGGGGTAAGCGTGCGAATCCTTCATGCCCCGCATATGGACCGCAGGACCGCCAGGTTCAATTGAAACCCATCGCTGATTTCTCGCTTTTTCTGCGCCGCCTTAAACGGCCCCTTTACCCTGTTGCGTCTAGGACTGTGCCAAAATGGGCCTCCATCGACAATGAGGGGCCCTTGTGAAGGTGGTACGGTTATGACCAAGACAGTTCTGGTCGTCGATGACGACCCGACGCAAAGGCGGCTGATCCAAGCCGTGCTCGAACGCGAGGGATTCGCGGTCGTTCATGCCAATTGCGGTGAGCAGGCCCTTGATCATCTCAGCAGCGGCAAGACCCTTGATGTGGTCATGCTCGACATGGTCATGCCCGGTCTTGGCGGCATCGAGACCCTTAAAGAGATGCGCGCGCGCGGCCTCAACCAGCCTGTCGTCGTTCTGACGGCCACCAGCGGCATCGAGACCGTGGTTCAGGCCATGCAGGCTGGCGCCCAGGACTTTTTTGTCAAACCCGCCTCGCCCGAACGGATCCTTGTCTCCATCCGCAATGTGCTGCAGTTGGGTGAACTCCATGGCGAGGTCGACCGCCTGAAAAAGCGAACGACTGGAACCTTGACCTTCGCCGAACTGATCGGCGCCTCCGCTCCCATGACCGTCATCAAGCGGATGGGTGAGCGGGCGGGCAAGACCTCAATCCCCGTGCTGATCCTTGGCGAAAGTGGCGTCGGCAAGGAGATGATCGCGCGGGCCGTGCACGGCGTGTCGGACCGCGCAGGTAAGCCCTTTGTCGCGGTCAATTGCGGCGCGATCCCTGAAAACCTGATGGAATCGATCCTGTTTGGCCATGAGAAGGGGGCCTTTACCGGCGCCTCTGACAAACATGCCGGAAAGTTCGCCGAGGCCCATGGCGGGACCCTGTTTCTCGATGAGGTCGGGGAATTGCCGCTCGACATGCAGGTCAAGCTGCTCCGCGCCCTGCAGGAGGGCGAGATTGATCCGGTCGGCTCCAAGCGCCCGCAGCGGGTCGATGTGCGGATTGTCTCAGCCACCAATTGCAATCTGGCCAAGGCGGTTGCCGAGGGCCGCTTTCGCGATGACCTCTATTACCGGCTCAATGTCTTTCCGATTGAAGCCCCGGCCCTGCGCGATCGGCGCGAAGACATCCCAGCGCTGGTCGCCCATTTCATTCAGCGGTTCAATGTCGAGGAGGGCCGCCGGATCATGGGGGCCAGTCCCGAGACCTTGGCCCTTTTGTGCAACCATGATTGGCCGGGCAATGTCCGCCAGCTTGAAAATGCGATCTACCGAGCCATTGTTCTGGCCGATGCGCCCTTCTTACAACCCCATGATTTCCCAGCCCTATCGGGCCTAACCGCGCCGCAAGCCGCACCAAGCCTGCGCCATGATCTGAACCATGATCTGGGCGCTGGCCTGCCATCGGTGCAGGCGCTTCTTGCCAGCCTGCCGCAGGATGTTTCGGTTCGGCTATTGGATGAGAAGGGCCATCTTCGGACCCTTGAAGAGATCGAGCGCGACCTGATCCATCTGGCCATCGAGGTCTATGCCGGTCACATGTCCGAGGTCGCCCGGCGCCTCGGTATTGGCCGCTCGACCCTCTATCGCAAGGTCCGTGAGCAGGGCCTAGACGTGCCCTTCAGCGAGGCGGGATAACCCGCCCCGCTTAGGAGCGAAGGGGACCTAGTCCTCTTCGGAATAGTCTTCGTTGGTGAAGTCGTCGAACACGGCGTCCAGACGGACGGGCTTGGCGACGGGCTCTTCCTCAACAATCAGGCCGGTTTCTGCCGCAGGCATCAGGCTTGGGCCCTCAGCAACAATACCGCGCTTGGCGTCGTCCTTGATCTTCTTGTCAGCGGCCTTGCGCACAACGCCGTCCAGCTCGATCTGACCGACGAGGCCCAAGGAGACAGGATCGACCGGCTTGATATTGGCGGCGTTCCAGTGGGCGCGGTTGCGCACCTGATCGATAGTCGCCTTGGTGGTGCCCAAGAGCTTGCAAATCTGCGCATCGGTCACTTCGGGGTGATTGCGCAAGAACCAAGCGATGGCGTCCGGACGATCCTGACGGCGCGAGACCGGCGTATAGCGCGGGGCCTTCTTGGTCGGCTTGAGCAACTCGGCGTGACGGCTCTTTTGCACCTTCATCTGATGGGCCGGATTGACCTGCGCCGCCTCCAGCTCTTCGCGCGACAGTTGGCCATTGGCGATGGGGTCCGCGCCGCGAATGTCGCGCGCCACTTCGCCGTCGGCAATGCCCTTCACTTCCAAAGGGTGCAGGCCACAGAAGGCGGCGATCTGCTCGAAGGTCAGCGAGGTATTGTCGACGAGCCAAACAGCGGTGGCCTTGGGCATCAATATGTCGGTCATGAGGTGCATCCTTGCAAAGCCGGTTCTGATCGCAGCCTGCGCCCAGAAACGACGGCGCCCGACCTTGCGGCCGGGCGGGTTGATCCTCTGAAGATACACCCGGGCGGGGGCCATAAGCAATGAGGATTGCAGTTTTGCCCTAAAAACAACGGTTTTAGAGCCTAAGGCGGCTCTCGATCACAGTCTGGGCCTGCCCGCGGATCAGGACCCGGTCACCGATAAGCTCACAATCCAGATCACCACCTCGGCCCGGATAGGCCTGATGGAACGCTAGGCGCGCCTTCCCCAACTTTTGGGCATAGAGGGGGCTAAGGATACAGTGGAGCGATCCGGTCGCCGGGTCCTCGGCAATGCCCGAGCCGGGCGCAAAGAAGCGGCTAACCACCTCATAGGGGCTCGCCAGATCGGCCAAGGCCACAACCCCGATATTGCCCGCGCCCCCGGTGGCCTCGCCCGCAATCCCTGCAAGGGCGGCAATGTCAGGCTTAAGAGCGCGAACCGTCGCCTCGTCCTGAACCACCGCCACCAGATAGGGACCGGCCCAGACCTCAAGCACCGATACCCCAAGCGCCGCCTCCAGCCCCTTTGGAATCGGGGTCTGGTGCGGGACCTGAGACGGGAAGTTCATGGTCAGCGCGGTGCCATCCTTGCTCACCCCTAAGGGACCCGACAGGGTGTCAAAGGTCACCGCGCCCAACTCTGGAAAAAGTTCCGTCAACAGAATATGGGCGCTGGCCAAGGTGGCGTGGCCACAGAGCGGCACCTCCATGGTCGGGGTAAACCAGCGAAGGCCAAACCGGGCTGGATCAGGAGTGCGCAGCAGGAACGCGGTTTCAGCCTGATTGTTCTCCATGGCCAAGGCCTGCATCCAAGCTGCATCAGGCCATGTCTCAATTGGCTCGACCACGCAGGCCGGATTGCCGCGAAAGGGTGCCGAGGCAAAGGCATCGACGGTCCATTGGCGAAGAAGAGCGGTCATGGGCTGGGCTTTCAGTCAGGGCTTCAAACAGCCCTACCGGTTCGCTCAGAGGCCCGCAACCGTCAGTTCGGGCCAGCGATTGCGCGCTGACACCACCGTGCGTTCAAAGCCGGGGCTCAGTCCGCGAAGGGGGTTGGGGCGGATGGTCATGGAGAAGAGGTCATCAAGGCCAAAGGGGGCAGAGACGCTAATCTGATCATCCGCCTCTAGCCTAACCCCCACCGCATAGGTCGGGGCAACAAAGCGGGTCAAGGCCTCGTCGGTCGAGGTCAGGGGCTCATAGGGCTCGTCAAAATGGTCGGGGAACCAGATATGGACGCGGGCCTGATTACGCACCTCGACCGTGTCGCAAAAGGGCGGTTTGAAGGTCTTGGCGGCCAGCTTGATCCAAACATCTTCGGCCTCATAGGATAGGTCAGAGCCGTCGAAATAGCCCAGATCATAGTCCTTGATGCCATAGTCCAGATCCCGGCCCGTCAGATGGTTCCAGACCGTCTGATAGACCGCCCCCGAAAAGATCCGCCAGTCTGGCAGAACCAAGGCTCTGGCCGTGGTCAAGACGCCCATCAGGTTTGGACTTTGGCGCAGGATGGCGACGAGACGGGCGGCTTGATCGGTCTGGGTCATGGCCTAGACCTAAACAGATTCAGATCGGGCGAAAAGGCCAGCCATGGTCCAGCGGCCCGTGACCAGCCCCATAGCCCGGCGCGCGGACCATGGCCTCGATCACATAGCGCCGTGCCCGTTCTACGGCCTTTGGCAGATCCATCCCTTGGGCGATACCCACTGCGCAGGCAGACGCCAAGGTACAGCCGGTGCCATGGGTATGGCGGCTCTGGATACGCGGGCTCTGCAGCAGGGTCTCGCCCGCTGAGGTCATCAAGAGATCGGTGACCTGATCCCCGACCAGATGCCCGCCCTTCATCAGAACGGCTTTTGCACCCAAAGCCATCAGGGCCTCCCCGGCGCGGCGTAGATCATCAAGGGTCTCAACCACCAAACCGGTCAGGGCCGCAGCTTCTGGCGCATTGGGCGTGAGGAGCCCTGCCCGGGGGACCAAGAGATCACGAATGGCCGCTACGCCTTGGGCCTCTAGGAGCGGATGGCCGCCCTTAGCGATCATGACCGGGTCAATAATGGCTGGAAGGTTCGGGGCGCTATCGAGCAGGGCGCAGACCGTCTCGACCATGGCCACAGTGCCCAACATGCCGGTCTTGATGGCGTCCGCGCCAATATCATCGAGCACCGCGCGGGCCTGAGCCGTGACAATATCCAGCGGGATCGGGTGAACGCCAAAGACGCCGAGGCTATTTTGCACCGTAATGGCCGTCACAGCGGTGGTGGCAAAGCCGCCGAGGGCCGTGACCGTCTTGATATCGGCCTGAATGCCTGCGCCGCCGCCGCTGTCAGACCCGGCAATGATGAGAACCCGTCCGGCCATGGCTAGGGCCTCGCCGCTTCGATGGCTTGCCAGACCTTCAGCGCCTGCACCGTCTCGCGCACATCATGGACGCGGATCACGTCAACCCCGGCCCTCGCTCCAATCAGGGCAGCCGCAAGCGAGCCACCCAATCGGTCGGTGGGCTCTGTCGCTGTCGGATCGATGGCCTGAACAAACCGCTTGCGGCTCGCGCCAAGCAGGACCGGAAAGCCCAGCGCCATGATCTGGTCCAGATGGGCCAGAAGGGTCAAATTGTGGGTCAGGTTTTTGCCAAAGCCGATGCCCGGATCAAGCCTGATCGCTTCGCGCGCCACGCCTGCGGCCATGGCCACCTTCGCCCGCTCGGACAGGAAAGCGCAGACCTCGGCCACCACATCCTCATAATGGGGGGCGACCTGCATGGTGCCGGGCTCGCCCTGCATGTGCATCAGCACCACCGGCACGCCAAGCTCTGCAGCCACGAAGGCAGCATCGTCGGACCCGCGAAGGGCGGTGACGTCATTCCAGATCGTCGCGCCGGCCAAAACAGCAGCCCGCGCGACCCTTGCCTTTTGCGTATCGATGCTGATCGGACAGGCGGTGGATTGGCGAAGCGCCTCGATCACCGGCAGGACCCGGTCCATCTCGGCCTGAACGGGCAAGGGTTCTGCCCCCGGACGGGTCGATTCTCCGCCAATATCGAGCATGTCGGCGCCCTCATCCAGCAGCCTCAAGCCATGGTCGACAGCGGCCTGAACCGACAGAAACTGACCGCCATCCGAGAAACTATCAGGGGTGACGTTAACCACCGCCATCACGCTCGGTCCGGTCATTGCCTTAGGGCTCACGCAGGCTCGGGACCGGTGCTGGGGGTCAGGGGCACGGAAACCGAAGGGGCGATCGGCTTCTTGTCCTCAGCCTTTTCGCGCACCGGCACCACGCCCTTGAGCGCGCCAATGATCTCGTCGCCCGAGAGGGTTTCGAACTCCAGCAGGTTCTTAGCCAGTGTATGCAGATCATCCAAGCGCTCGGTCAAGATCCGGCGGGCCTCGGTAAAGCCGCCTTGGACCAGCACGCGCACTTCACTATCGATCAGTTGAGCGGTCTGTTCAGAAACGTTCTGGGTGCGGGCCACCGAATGGCCAAGGAACACCTCATCCTGATTTTCGCCGTAGGAGACGACGCCCAGCGCGTCAGAATAGCCCCATTTGGTGACCATCATGCGGGCCAGACGGGTGGCCTGCTCAATGTCGGATGAGGCCCCGGAGGTGACCTTTTCCTTCCCAAAGATCAGCTCTTCAGCCACGCGCCCGCCCATCAGGATGGCAAGGCGCGAGGTCATCTGCTCATAGGACATGGACAGCTTGTCGCGCTCAGGCAGTTGCATGACCATGCCCAAGGCCCGGCCGCGCGGAATGATGGTGGCCTTATGGACCGGGTCGGTGTGCAGAACGGTCAGGGCGACCAGAGCGTGGCCCCCCTCGTGATAGGCGGTCATGCGCTTTTCGTCTTCGGTCATGACCATCGACTTGCGCTCAGCGCCCATCATGACCTTGTCTTTGGCGTCTTCGAAATCCTTCATGGTGACCATGCGCCGATTGCGGCGTGCGGCCATCAGGGCCGATTCATTGACCAGATTGGCCAGATCAGCCCCCGAAAAGCCGGGCGTACCCCGCGCGATGGTCTTGACGTCGACATCCGAAGACAGGGGCACATTGCGCATATGGACGCGCAAGATCGTCTCGCGGCCGGTAATGTCGGGATTAGACACCACGATCTGGCGGTCAAAACGGCCCGGACGCAGCAAGGCTGGATCGAGCACGTCGGGACGGTTGGTCGCCGCGACCAGAATGATCCCCTCATTGGCCTCAAAACCGTCCATCTCGACCAGAAGCTGGTTGAGGGTCTGTTCGCGCTCATCATTGCCGCCGCCAAGGCCTGCGCCGCGATGGCGACCGACGGCGTCGATCTCGTCGATAAAGATGATGCAGGGGGCGTTCTTCTTGGCCTGCTCGAACATGTCGCGCACACGGCTGGCACCCACGCCGACGAACATCTCGACAAAGTCTGAGCCGGAAATGCTGAAGAAGGGCACGCCAGCCTCACCGGCAATGGCGCGGGCAAGCAGGGTCTTACCCGTACCCGGAGGACCGACCAACAGAGCGCCCTTGGGGATCTTACCACCAAGCTTTTGGTACTTGCCGGGGTCCTTCAGGAACTCAACGATCTCGTTCAGCTCTTCCTTGGCCTCATCGACACCGGCCACATCGTCAAAGGTGACCTTGTTCTTGTTTTCGGTCAAAAGCCGCGCCTTGGACTTGCCAAAGCCCATGGCCCCGCGCGCGCCGCCCTGCATCTGGCGCATGAAGAAGATATAGACACCGATCAACAGCAGGACTGGCAGGGCATTGAGGAACAGGCCCATTGGCGTGATGCCGCCCGCAGGCTTGACCTGAATGTCCGCGCCGCTGGCCTGCAGGCGCTTGACCAGTTCATCCTGATTCATCGGGGTGACGACATTATAGGCCTTGCCGCTGGCGTCCTTAGCCTCGACCACATCATTGCGGAACACAGCCGACTTGATCTGGCCGCCATCCACCTTGCTGAGCAGTTGCGAATAGCTGATCTCGCCGACCGCGCCCGACTTGGAACTCGGGTTCATGGCGCTGTAGATCCCTAGCAGGATCACAACAATGACACCCCAGATGGCCAGATTACGCAAATTCATGGTCGTCGCCCTTTTTAGCCTTAGGACCACAAGATAGGATGTCGGTGCCGGTTTTGCCATGGGCACCGTCAACGAACAGCCTCATCCGAGGGCTCGCTCGCTATTTATTCTGCCACAGGCCGCCTCAAGACGCGGCAAAATCAAAGAGACTGCGACCTTATTGAGCATAGGCGGCTCACCCCTAAAGGCTGGAAGGCGCACCGTACCGTCTGATTGGACCACCAAGGGCAGGGTTGAACGAAGGGCCGCAGGCAGATCCGCAAGCCTTTTGCGATCGGATGGGCAGACCCTCTTGGCATGGCCACGCAAGCCGATGACCCGCCCGCCCTCGGCCCCGCCTTCCATCTGAAACCGGCCATCCCAGACCGGGGGCCACGATCCCATCGGCATCAAATCCAAAGACGCGAGGCCCTTGCGACCCGCCTCCCGGACGATCCAGACCTGATCAGAACTTGCCCGCACCTGCGCGCCCGAAAGGGTGGCGGTGAAGGCAGTATTGCCCCGCAGGGCCGTGGTCAAACGCTGAAGAGCCCGATAGCGCGGTGCGGTATCCTGGCCCGAGACTGACAGCAGGGCCCGGGCCATGAAGCTTTCCAATCCCTTTGATGCCAGCCGCAAATCTGCCCGGTCTAAGACCAGGGCCCCGTGGGCGGCCCATGACCCAAGACCCTTTGGCCAATAGATCGGCTCTGAATCTGGCGTCTCTGCCGACGCGGTCGCCTTGAGGTTCGCCAACGCCAGCCGGGCACGCGACCGACCAAAGCGCGGGTCCTGGTTGGCCGGGTCCTCGATCCAGTCCAGACCTTTGTCGATCAATAGGGCGCGCAAGCCTTCCCGGCTCTGACCCAAGACCGGACGCAGCAGGAAAATTCCCCGCCCCTCTGGCCAGACGGGTGAGGGCCCCCAGACCTTCAACTGGCCAAGGTTCGAGCCCTCGGTCTGGCGCATCCAGTCGGATTCGTACCGGTCGTCTTGCGTGTGGCCCAAGATCAGCACCTTGGCACCGCGCGCCTTAGCGGCTGTCGCCAAGAGCCGGTGGCGTGCGGCCCGAGCGGCGGCGGGAAGGCCTCTGGCATCACCGCTGGGCCTGTCCTTTTCCCAGACAAGCGATACAGGCTCTGCGCCCAGACGGGCGGCGAGGGTCGCGCAGTGCTGGGTCCATTCGCGCGATGCAGTCTGCAGGCCGTGATCGAGGGTCAAGGCCAGAACCTTGCGGCCTCGCTTAGCGGCAAAGTCCAGCGTCAACAGCAAGGTTGCCAGACTGTCACTACCGCCTGAAAAGGCCACAGCGAGGGGCGTTTGACGATCACCGTCCAGATGCTGAGCCAGCAGATGCTCGGCCTGTGACTGCACCAAATGGATCGGGTCAGACCCGCCTAGGTACATTTGGCGCGAAGGCGGGCCTTGTCAGCCCTCGCCTTGGTCGCGGGCGCCGCTGCCGGATAACGACGGCCAAACTCGTCTAGGGTGCGGCAGGCGTCCGGGATCCTATTCAATTCTACCAAGGACATGGACAGCTTTACCACCGCCTCTGCGCCCCAAACGGTGGGCGGCCAACCCCGAATGGCCCCGATATAGGCGGAAGCCGCATCGGCATAGGACCCACGAATAAACAGGGTCTCGCCCAGCCAATAGCGCGCCTCGGGGCCATTGGGGGCTGTGTCGCCATACTGATCGACATAGTCTTGAAAGGCGGCCGAGGCGGCGGGGAACTGTCCATCGAGCAACAGTTGCTTGGCCCGCTGGAAGGCGGCGGTCCGCTCACCGGCTGTGGTGGCCGCAGCAGATGGCTTGACCGTGGCTTGAGGCTTGGGCGCGGCCATGGGTGCGGAGGCCTTAGCGGGGGTTGCCGCTTCCGGCGCTGGCTTTGCGGCCTGGCTGGCCGCTTGGGCCGCGCTCGCCAACTGACCCTCAGCAGCCGCCATCCGGTCTTGCAGAGCACGATTGTCCGATTCGAGGGCCTTCAAATCCCGCCGCGCCTTAGCCAACTCTTGGCTGAGACTATCAATCTGGCCGGTCGTCTCGCGCAGGGTCAGCTCCAGATCGTCGATCCGAGTGCGCAAGGTGGCCATCTCAGGATCAGGCCCGGCCATCTTGATCTCGACCGGTTGACCCGTACTGCGGGCCTGCAGGACGATATCGCGCACCTCGCGCAACTGACGCTCGATCCGCTCAAAGCGCTTGGCGGCCGCATCATCCGATTGGGCGCGCGC
>CANKPO010000002.1 GCA_947484535.1 Caulobacteraceae bacterium | reverse complement strand
GGCGGCACCCTCTGTTTTGGGTGGGGTCCGGCTCCGAGGCTTGGCATTGTCGGTGTTGGCTTGGCGCAGATCATCACATCGGCGGTCAGTGCGATCTTGATGTTTGGTCTCTTGAGATCATCCAAAGCTAAGGTACGGCTCAGATTTTCGGGAGGCATGAGCCGTGACCTCTTCGCAGACATCCTGCGCGTGGGTGCCCCAGCGCTGCTATCGCCCATCCAGACTATCGGCACCATCTTGATCGTGACGGCCATTGCCGCGCGCTTTGGCGTGGAAAATCTGGCGGGTTATGGAATTGGCGCGCGGTTGGAGTTTCTGCTGGTCCCCATCGCCTTTTCCGTGGGTGTCGCCTCCATTCCGATGGTCGGCCTGGCCATCGGGTTTGGAGATGTGGCGAGAGCGCGGCGCGTGGCTTGGACGGCTGGCGCGATGGGGGCGGTGGGATTGGGCTCCGTCGGTCTCCTGCTCAGTATCGCGCCAGAGCTTTGGGTGACGCTCTTCACCCAGGACCCCAAGGTTCAGCATGCTGCAGCGCTCTATCTGCATTTTTCAGGACCCGCCTTCGCCTTTTTCGGCCTCAGCCTTGCGCTCTATTTCGCGTCTCAGGGGGCTGGACGGATCGGTGGGCCCCTATTGGCCGGGACCGCCAGAATGGTGGTCGTCGCCATCGGCGGCTGGATTCTTGTCGCCAATCAGGCCCCAGCCTGGGCGCTGTTCGCGGTCGTCGCCCTAGGGATGGTGGTTATGGGCGTGGGAACAGCCATCGGGGTCGCCGTGACATCGTGGGAGCCGCGGCGAGGGCGTTAAGGCTGCGAAGGCCTCTGCGCGCAGGCGGCCTTTCGAAAGAACCAAGCAGCGCCCAGCCAAGGTCCCATAAAGAGCCCGGCCAGAACAAAGGTGGCCCCCTTTCCGGTGACGAACAGGAACACCGAAACGGCCAGCTGGACAACGGCGGTCGCGGCCATAGCTCGGGCCATCCCTTCAGGCTTGAACCGGGCGATTAGCGCACCGATCAGCGCGACCGCGAGGATGAGGCTGAAGATTCGGTTGGTCGGATTGTCTTCAGAGCCGATGATGCCGACCGCAAGGTTGATCCAGATCAGGGCGAAGGTGGCCAAGAGCGCAAGGCCTGTGCCCGCCAAATAGCTGCGCTCTGGGGTGATCATTAAGGCGAGGCTATAGGCACCAGCACTGCCAAAGACCATGACGGCCAAGACCGCGAAATCGGCGCCATCCCAAGCCACCTCATGGGTGAACTGCATAGCGATGAGCGGCGCGAGCATGACGGCCACACCCACGGCCCACGGGGCGAATTTCCAAAAGGTGCGATTCAGGCGAGGGGTTTGGGTCATGACGGTCGTGATCAGTTTGCGGGGGATGAGCCCGAAGCCTTAATCCAATCCCTCGGGTGATGCCCGTCATAATTGTCGAACCTTCCGCCTTCCAATTGTAAGGAGCCTTATGATAAGGATCATTCATAAGTTTTTTTGAGTGATCCGTTCTTGTCCGACAGCCGCCTTGACCATCAGCCAGCGGTCCTAGACGCCCGCTCAGACACCGGCTTTGTCTTGGCCGAGGTTACGCGACTGCTGCGCCTTGCCTTTGATCAGAGGATGCGCAGCACCGGGCTGACTGGGGCGACTTGGCGGGTGCTGGTCTATCTGTCGCGCGAAGATGGTCAGACCCAAGCGGCCTTGGCCCAAAAGCTCGAAATTAGCCGGGTGGCCGTGGGCGAAGCGGTGGATCGGTTGGAGCGCTCTGGCCATGTCGAGCGCCGCGCTGATCCCGATGATCGCCGCAAATGGTGTGTCTTTCTCACCCAAACCTCGATTGACCTTTTGCCGACCATGACGGCCATGGCCAGCGAGCTTCGAGACGAATTTTACAGCGGTCTTTGCGAAGCGGAGGTCGAGCAACTGCACGGGCTTCTGACGCGTCTGCGAGACCGACTGGTGGATATGAAAATTGGCTCAGCCGAGTAGGGGATGTGACGATGACAAACACGGCTGAGGACAATGGCGCGCAAGGCCTTATGCGCCGCTATCGATTGTTGATCTTGATCGCTGTTCCGGCCGTGCTGCTCGGAGCCATCGCCTGGTTCATGCTGACAGCGGGCCGCTATCAGGAAACCGACAATGCCTATGTCCAGTCCGCGCGCGTGCCGATCAGCACCAGCGTGACGAGCCGCGTGCTCCATATGCTGGTCAAAGAAAACGACGAGGTTAAAGCCGGTCAGGTCATTTTCCTGTTGGACCGGGCCAACCCCCAAGCTGATTTTGATCAGTCTCAGGCGGTTCTAGCCTCCGCCAAAACGCGGGTCGATGCGCTGAAGGCCACGCTCGGTGCGCGGATTGCCGCTCAGACCAGCGCGGACGAGGCGGTGGTCTTTGCCAAGAAGGAACAGGCGCGGGCCCGCTTGCTGGCCAATGACGGGATTGCTTCACGCCAGAATGTTGATGCGGCGGACCATGCGGTTGATGCCGCCATCTCGGCTCAGGCGAGCGCGCGTCAAGGCGTGGCCATAGCTCTGGCCGATCTCGGCGGGCGTCCTGATATTGCTGTTGATGATCACCCAGCGGTGCGGGAAGCGGCAGCGCGGTTGGAACGTTCGCGTCTGGCCCTGTCCTACACAGAGGTCATAGCGCCGCAATCGGGTATCGTGACCAAGGTTGATCAGGTCCAGCGCGGGTCCTTTGTCACTGTGGGCCAGACCCTGTTCTGGCTCATCGCGGGTGATCCTTGGATCGATGCCAATTTCAAGGAAAGCCAGATCGCAAAGATGCGGCCGGGTCAGAGCGCTACGGTTCGTTTTGACGCCTATCCTGGCAAGGTCTTTGAGGCGCGGGTGGCCAGTTTCAGCCCCGGAACCGGCGCGGTCTTTTCGGCTCTGCCGCCTCAGAACGCCACCGGCAACTGGGTCAAGGTGGTGCAGCGTATCCCTGTGCGTCTGGTCCTGATCAATACCCCACCGGGCTATCTGATCGGAGCGGGCATGAGCGCGACCGTCAAGGTTGATACCCAATCTGAAGCCGCCCCCGCGAAGGCTAAGGTCGCCCCGTGAGCCAAGATCGGCCCATAGCGCGAGGGCCACTGACCCTCTCGGTGATGCTCGCCACCACCATGTATACGCTGGACGGCACCATCGCCAATGTTGCCCTGCCGCATATGCAGGGCAGCCTTTCGGCGGGCCTCGACCAGATCACTTGGGTCCTGACCTCGTTCATCGTGGCTCAGGCCCTGATGACGCCGTTGGTCGGTTGGGTGTCAGAGCGGGTCGGTCGAAAGGCGCTGATGATCGCCTCGATTATCGGCTTTACGCTTGCATCGCTCGCCTGTGGTTTGGCTGCTAATCTGCCTATGATGATCACCTTTCGGATCATTCAGGGGATCTGCGGCGCATCCTTTATACCCCTTTCTCAGTCGATCCTGTTCGATATCAACCCACCCGAACGTCACCCACAGGCCATGGCGACCTTTGGTGCAGGCGTGGTGTTGGGACCAGTTATGGGGCCAGCGCTGGGCGGCTGGATCACCGAGCAGTTTGGCTGGCATTGGGTGTTCTTGATCAACCTACCAGTCGGGATTGTCGCCCTGCTGGGCGTCCTACGCTACTTGCCAGAGCAGCGCTCCGATAGCCCGCGCGCCTTTGATTTTGTGGGCTTTGGCGCGCTAGCCCTGTTCATCACAGCCCTGCAGTTGATGCTAGATCGCGGCCCGGGCGAGGGCTGGTTTGAATCTTGGGAAGTGATTGTCGAGGCGGCCCTGGCTGTGATCGGGATCTATATTTTCGTCGTCCATACCATCACCGCTAAGAAACCATTCTTTTCCCGTGCCCTCTTGAGGAACTGGAATTTTACGGCGGGCATGGTGCTCAGTCTTGTGACCGGAACGCTGATGTACAGTTCCTTAGCGCTGTTGCCGCCGATGATGCAGAACATCCTTGGCTATCCCGTAATCACGGTAGGGCTGGTGAGCATGCCGCGAGGTGTCGGGATGCTGCTGAGCATGATGATTGGTGGACAATTTATTGGCCGCCTCGATCCGCGCGCGTTCCTCCTTGTAGGCTTTATCTTGAACGCCTTCGCGATGTGGATGATGTCCCTGTCCTCGCCGCAGATGGACGACCTGATCATTATGCAGTCAGGCCTTTTACAGGGCGTTGGGCTTGGGATGATCTTTGTCTCGTCCAATACCTTGGCCTTTGGGACCTTGCCGCCAGAACTGCGAACCGATGCATCATCCGTGATCACCCTCGCGCGCAGTCTGGGCTCAGCGGTGGGGATTTCCCTGATGCAGGCGATGTTCACGCGTAATCTCCAGACCACCTATGCGGAGCTGGTGCCAAACATTCGGACCGATAATCCCGTGTTCCAAAATCAGATGGGCGACGTGATTGATCTGGGCTTGACCGAGGGACTATCGACCATAGCTGCGGAGGTCGGACGCCAAGCGGCGATGGTCTCCTATGTCAATGATTTTTACCTCGCAATGCTTCTGACCCTCGCCACCATTCCCCTTATCTTCTTTTTGAAACCGCCGCCCAAGAGCGCGGTTGGAGGCGGCCATGCGCTACCGGACTAGGTTGGCTTCAGCCATTGCGATGTCGGCACTGATCCTCAGCGGCTGCGCCGTTGTCGGGCCGGATTTTACGTCGCCCGCAAGCAGCGCCCCAGCGCAATATCAGTCTGTGCCAAGCGCAGGCGCCTTCGTCTTTGGCGACCCATCAGCGGGTCAGGCCTGGTGGACCGCGTTCGGAGCCGCAGATCTTGATCTGCTCGTGACCGATGCCCTAAAGGGCAGTCCCACGGTGCAGGACGCAGAGGCCGCGCTGGAATCCGCTAGCGCCGCAATGGCCGTGGTCGAGGGTGTGCGCGCACCGCAAGCCAGCCTGACCGCTAGCCCCGAAGAGGCCCGCATCAACTCAACCGCCTTTGGGTTCACTGGATTTCCGCCCCGCACCATCTCGCGCTATGCGATCGGCGCGCGGATGTCCTACGATCTGGATCTGTTTGGTGGCAACCGCCGCGCCGCAGAGTCGGCCAAGGCTAGACTCGATGGGCAGGCCTATCAGTTGGATGCCGCCCGCCTCACGGTTGCGGGCAATACAGCCCGTACAGCCATCCTGATCGCCGCCTTGCGTACCCAGATCGCCAGCAGCGAGGCGGTCATTGCCGATGATCGCCAGACCTTGGCGCTGGCGCAAAAGTCTGTGGATGCCGGAGCCTCTGGCCGGATCGAGCTTTTGCGGGTCCAGACCCAGTTGGAGCAGGATCAGGCGATCTTGCCGGGCCTCAAACGGGATTTGGCCGTGGCCCAAAATGCTTTGGCAGCCCTATCGGGACGGGCGCCCGGGGACTGGACCGCGCGGACCTTTACGCTGGATCAGTTCCAAGTGCCGTCCAGCCTGCCCATGGCCTTGCCCTCAGCCTTGGTCCATGGCCGTCCGGACATCATGGCCGCCGAGATGACCTATCATGCCGCCACCGCCCAGATCGGGGTTGCACAGGCGCAGCTCTATCCCAATCTCAATATCACCGCCCAGTTTGCCCAGACGGCCTTGACCCCCGATGGCCTGATCAATGGCTCGGCGACGGGCTGGAGCCTGGCCACAGGCCTGACCGCGCCGCTGCTCAATGGCGGCGCTCTCAAGGCCAAGACCCGCCAAGCTGAAGCGGAGGCGAAACGGGCGCAGGCCCGCTATCACGCCACGGTCCTAAAGGCCTTTGTCGAGGTCGCCGATGGACTAGAGGGGGTGTCAGCCAGCGAGGCCGAACTGCGCCTTCGCCAAAGCGCCCTAGCCACAGCCGAGGAAAATCTGCGCCTGGTCCGGCGGGCCTATGAGCTCGGCTCGCTCAGGCTGGTCGATGTGCTCGATGCTCAGCGTCAGGCCAATGGCGCGCGCCAGGCCTTTGCCAAGACCCAAGGTCAGCGCCTCTTGGCCTATGCCGACCTCTATGCAGCGACCGCGACCGTCTCACGCGCCAACTAGGGCGGCTTCATCCTGATGGGTCATGGCCAGAGCCACGGCCTCGGCGACCTTGATACCGTCAACGGCGGCGGACAGGATGCCGCCCGCATAGCCTGCGCCCTCGCCAGCCGGATAGAGACCCTTGGTGTTGAGGCTCTGAAAGCTCTTGCCCCGCGTAATGCGGATGGGCGAGGAGGTGCGGGTCTCAACACCGGTCAGCACCGCGTCGGGATTATCAAAGCCGGGGATCTGGCGGCCAAAGACCGGAAAGGCCTCGCGCATGGCGGCAATGGCGAAATCGGGCAGGCATCCAGACAGGTCGGTGGGCAGGACCCCGGGCTTATAGGACGGAATGACCTCGCCCAGCGCGGTCGAGGCCCGTCCGGCGAGAAAGTCACCCAGCCTCTGGCCCGGCGCGACATAGTTTTCCCCGCCCGCCTTAAAGGCCTGTTCTTCCCAGCGTCGCTGGAGGGCAATGCCTGCCAAGGGGTGACCCGGAAAGTCCTTCTCGGGCGTCACATCGACGACAATCCCAGCATTGGCATTGCGCTCTTTGCGTGAATATTGGCTCATCCCGTTGGTGACAAGACGACCGGGCTCTGAGGCCGCCGCCACGACCGTCCCGCCCGGGCACATGCAAAAACTATAGACCGTGCGCCCGTTCGAGCAGGCATGGGACAGCTTATAGTCAGCTGCGCCCAGATCCGGATGTTTGGCCGAGGTGCCGAACCGCGCATTGTCGATTAGGGACTGGGGATGTTCGATACGAAAGCCGATGGAGAAGGGCTTGGCCTCGATATAGACGCCCCGGTCATAGAGCATCTGGAACGTGTCGCGGGCGCTGTGGCCGATGGCGAGTATCACATGATCGGACAGTAACTTTTCACCGCTTTCCAGCACCACGCCGCGTATCTGGCGCTCGCCGGAGGGGTCGGTATCGACCAAGAGGTCCACGACCTTGTTCTGAAACCGATATTCCCCGCCCAGTTCCTCGATGGATTGGCGCAGGCTCTCGACCATCGAGACCAGTCGGAAGGTGCCGATATGGGGGTGGGCCTCGGTCAGGATTTCTGGCGGCGCACCGGCCTTGACGAACTCGGTCAGGACCTTGCGGCCAAGGTGCCTTGGATCCTTGATCTGGCTGTAGAGCTTGCCGTCGGAGAAGGTTCCGGCGCCGCCCTCGCCATATTGAACATTGGACTCCGGATTGAGCACCTTGCCGCGCCACAGGCCCCAAGTGTCCTTGGTCCGTTCGCGCACGACCTTGCCCCGGTCCAGAATGATTGGACGAAAGCCCATCTGGGCCAACAGCAATCCAGCAAAGAGGCCGCAGGGGCCGGTGCCAATAACGATGGGGCGGCTGGTTTCATCGCCTGAGGCCTTAGCGGTGAAGCGATAGTCGACGTCGGGCGTTGGTCGAACGCGGATATCCTCGGCGTAGCGGGCGGCGATGGTGGCCTCGTCCTTGAGGGCAATATCCACCGAATAGACCATCAGGATCGCTGCCTTGCGCCGCGCATCATGGGCGCGGCGGGCAATCTTGTAGTCAATGATCTGGTCGGGCTGGATCGCCAAGCGCTCGCAGATGGCGGCGGTCAGGGCGTCTGGCGAATGGCCCAGGGGCACACGAAGTTCGGTTAAGCGAAGCATGGCGGGTCTATATCACGACAAGAACACCATTTCGATAAGGCGCTTTGCCCTGTAATCCTTTGTCATGTCCCATAAGCGAATCGTATTTTCAGGATCGAACGGCATTGAGATCGTCGGTCACATTGCCGGTCCCGACACAGGTGCCACGGTGCTGCTGGCCCATGGCGGCGGTCAGACCAAGCGGGCTTGGGCCAAGACCCTAGAACAG
Source organism: Caulobacteraceae bacterium (assembly GCA_947484535.1). Classification (GTDB taxonomy): domain Bacteria; phylum Pseudomonadota; class Alphaproteobacteria; order Caulobacterales; family Caulobacteraceae; genus CAISGS01. The sequence continues at coordinate 12,489 of CANKPO010000002.1, read as the reverse complement.
TTGGCGACAGCGGGCTATCGCGCCGTCGCCGTGGACCTGCGCGGTCATGGCGAGAGCCAGTGGGCACCGGATGGGACCTATGAGACGGCTCACTTTGCCGCAGACCTCCTTTGCGTCGCTGATCAGCTGCAGGCACGGCCCCATCTGGTCGGAGCTTCCTTGGGAGGGCTGTCAGGGCTCTATGCCGAGGGCAGGTTGCGGCCCGGAAGCCTTGCCTCTCTGACCCTTGTCGATATTGCACCCAATGTCGCTCCGGCGGGGGTCGATCGGGTGGTCGGCTTCATGCAAAAGCACATTGAGGCAGGCTTTGCCTCGCCTGAGGAGGCTGCAGAGGTCATCGCCGCCTACACACCCAACCGGGCCAAGCGCGGGGCCAGTGATGGGCTCAAACATTATCTGCGTCTGGGAGATGATGGCCGCTATCGCTGGCACTGGGACCCAGCCTTCATTGCCAGTGTTCAAGCCCGCCGCCAAAGTGGGGACGATCGCGAGGCGGGTATGGATGAGGCGGTCGCGTCCTTGAGACTCCCGGTCCATCTGGTGCGCGGTGCTTCTAGCGACCTTCTGACCCAAGAGGCCGCCGAAGATTTCAAAAAACAGGTGCCCGGTCTGGTCTATTCAGACATAGCCGGCGCAGGCCACATGGTCGTCGGCGACCGCAACGACGCCTTCGCAGGCGCGATCTTGGGCTTCTTGGACCAGCAGTGATGGGGGTGGCTGGCTTGCGCGTCCCCTCATTTCCGATCCTGGACCCTCTGCGGCTTCGGCCGAACGGGGCTGGGCCTATCCTGTTTGTCTGTGACCATGCCAGCAACGCCATTCCAGAAGTCCATGCGGATTTGGGACTTAGCGCCGAGCAACTGGCAGACCATATTGCTTGGGACCCCGGCGCAGCGGGCGTAACGCAGGCCCTGTCAGACCTATTAGATTGCCCCGCCATTTTGGCGCGCGCCTCACGGCTGTTGATTGATTGCAACCGTCATCCAAGTGATATCGACGCTATTCCTAAGATTAGCGAGACCACGTCCATTCCGGGCAATGCGGATCTGTCACCTGACGAGGTCGCCGCCCGGATTGAGGCCTATCACACGCCCTTTCACGCTGCGATCGAGCAAACCCGAGCGGAACTGGGCCCGCAAATTCGCGCGGTCGTGTCCTTGCACAGCTATGTACCGGTCTTTCATGGCCGGCAGCGGCCTTGGCATCTGGGGCTGGTCTATAATGCCGACCGCAGGATGGCCGATGTCGTGCGCGAAGGCCTGTGTGCCGATCCCGATCTCGTCATTGGAGACAATGAGCCCTATTCGGGTCAGGACCGGTTCTACTACACGCTCAACCGCCATGGGCAGGCCCACGGGCTTCCCTGCCTGATGATCGAAATTCGCAATGACCTGATCAAATTGCAGTCAGATCAAACGGCTTGGGCCAAGAAACTGGCACCCATGTTGATCAAGGCCCTTGCCAACATCCCCTGAAGCCATGCTGAGTGGTTGATGATGGAACGCACGTGCCATCTCAAAGCCGGGGGGATTGATATGACCATGTCTAACGACGACCAGCATCAGGATGATGTCAGCCGACTCCATAAGATGGGCTATGCGCAGGAACTGTCCCGCACAATGGGCCATTTCTCCAACTTCGCCATTTCCTTTTCGATCATCTGTATCCTGTCCGGCGGCGTTAACTCCTTAGCGCAGGGCTTGAGCGGCGCAGGGGGTGCGGCTTTGGGCATTGGCTGGATCGTTGGCGGTTTCGCGGCACTGATTTTTGCGCTCGGCATGGCGCAAATCGCTTCGGCCTTTCCAACGGCTGGCGGTCTCTATCACTGGAGTTCGATCCTTGGTGGCCGGTTCTGGGGCTGGCTGACGGCTTGGATGAATCTTTTGGGCCTGATTACCGTTCTTGCGGCGATCAATGTCGGCACCTTCAACTTTTTTGTCGGTGCCTTTGGGCCGATGCTAGGGATCGAAGCAGGCTACGTACCGCAACTGATCTTCATGATCACGGTCACAGGCCTGCACGCCCTGATCAATCACCTCGGCATCAAGTTCACAACGCGCCTGACCGACCTTTCTGGCTATCTGATCTTGGCCGGAACGGTGGTTTTGACGGCGGTACTGTTCTATTCCTCGCCGACCCATGATTTTAGCCGTCTATGGACCTTCACCAACTATTCGGGCGATGCGGGCGGCGGGGTCTGGCCACAGAGCGGGTCGATGTATCTGGTATTCTTCCTTGGCCTGCTGTTACCGATCTATACCCTGACGGGCTATGACGCCTCGGCCCATACCTCTGAAGAGACGGTTGGCGCAGCCAAGCGCGTGCCAACGGCCATCATCCATTCGGTGTTCTGGGCGGCCCTGTTCGCCTGGTTCTTCTCCTGCGTCTTCGTTATGGCCATCCCCGATATGGACGAGGCTGCCAAGCAGGGTTGGAATGTCTTCTTCTATGTGATGGATGCGCGGGTGCCTGAGGCCCTAAGAACCGCGCTCTATGTGATGATCTTTGTGGCTCAGTTCCTTTGCGGCTTGGCGACGGTCACCTCGGCCTCGCGGATGACCTATGCCTTTGCCCGTGATGACGGGTTGCCGGGCTCGAAATATCTCAAGGCCGTCAGCAAGCGTTGGCGCACGCCGGTGGCCGCGATCTGGACCACAGCCATCTTGGCGGTCGCCTTCACCGCCTATGCCGATGCCTATTCGACGGTGGTGTCGGTGACCTCCATCGCGCTCTATCTGTCCTATGCCATGCCGATCGCCGCAGGCCTCTTTGCCTATGGCCGGACGTGGAAAGAGATGGGGCCTTGGGATATGGGTCCACTGTTCCGGGTCGTGGCGGTGCTCTGCATCCTCATGGCGGGCGTCATCTTCTATGTCGGTGTCCAGCCCCCGAACCAGTTGGCCCTCAAGGTGCTCGCCGTCATTGGCGGTCTGACCCTGCTGGCTTGGTTTGGCTTGGAAGCGCGTCGCTTTAAGGGGCCACCCGTCGGTGATCGCATCGCAGAGCGCGCGGCGGCTATTTCTGAAGCCGAAGCGGCTTTGGACGCGAAATAGGCCTTTAGCCACACTATGGTGTTTGGCGGAGGGGAATCAAAACGCCCCTCCGCCGTTTCTTTTTCTGAGGCATGACCATGGCTGCGAACGCTCGAACGGACCAACACCCCAAGACGGCGGCGGATTTGAAGCGCTATGTCGAGCAGTCAGACCTGCCCTATGCCAAGGTTGGCGTGTTCGATATCGACGGCGTCTTGCGCGGCAAATATATGGCCAAGGATAAGCTGCTCTCGTCGCTTGAGGGTGGCTACGGCTTTTGCGACGTGGTCCTAGGCTGGGACAGCAACGACCAGCTCTATGACAACACCACCATGACCGGCTGGCACACGGCCTATCCGGATGCAGGGGTGAGGCTGCTGCCCGAAACCACGCGGCTCTTGCCCTTTGAAAACAACATGCCGCTGATCCTCAGCGAATTTACCGGTAAGATGGAGGCGATCTGTCCGCGCTCGCTCCTGCGCCGCATCGTTGAACGCGCCTCCAGCATGGGCTTTGGTATCAAGTCCTCAGCGGAGTTTGAGTTTTTCGTCTTTGAAGAAACGCCCCAGTCGGTGCGCGATAAGGGCTATCGCAATCTGAACAGCATCACGCCGGGCTATTTTGGCTATTCGATGCTGCGCAACTCGGTCCATGCAGATTTCTATCACGAGCTGATGAACCTCTGCCTCGATATGGATATCGAACTTGAGGGGCTGCATACGGAAACCGGTCCAGGCGTGCTCGAGGCGGCGATCAAATATGATGACGCCATGGCCTCTGCCGACAAGGCGGCCCTGTTCAAGACCATGACCAAGATCTTGGCGCAGCGTAAGGGCTGGATGGCGACCTTTATGGCCAAATGGTCCAATGATTGGCCCGGGCAGTCAGGCCATCTGCACATGTCACTGGTCGATGAGAAGACCGGCAAGCCCGTCTTTTACGACGAGACTAAGCCGCTCGGCATGAGCGACACCATGCGCTGGTTCGTCGGGGGTCAGCAGGCCCTGATGCCCGAGTTGCTCAGCATGATCGCCTGCACCGTCAACAGCTATACCCGCCTGATCCCCGGCTATTGGGCCCCGACCAGCGCCAGCTGGGGCTATGAGAACCGAACCTGTGCCCTGCGCGTCATTGGAGGAGCGCCCAAGAGCCAGCGGGTCGAATATCGGATCGCGGCCGCCGACATCAATCCCTACATCGCCTTTGCGGCCAGCATCGGCTCGGGTCTGTGGGGCATTGAAAATAAGATTGAACCTACCGCGCCGGTCGAGGGCAACGCCTACGAAAAGCGCTTCCCCGCCAAGATGGGCCTGCCCTCTACCCTTTGGGAGGCCGCTCAGAAGCTGAAGGGCTCCAAGGCGGCACGCAGTCTGTTCGGCGATGAGTTTGTCGACCACTATGCCGCCACCCGCGAGTGGGAAGAGCGTGAGGCGCGCAAAGCGATTACCGACTGGCAGTTGGCCCGCTATTTCGAAATTATCTGAGGTCAGGAGCCTTTATGTCTGTCTTTTCTTGCGTCTCTCCCATCGATGGAGAGGTTGTCGCCTCTCGCCCCTTTGCCAGCGCCGCTGAGATTGAAAGCGCCGTTGCCGAGGCCAAAGCCGCCCAGAAACTATGGCGCGCCAAGTCGCTCGCTGACCGCGCGGTCCTTTGCACAGCCTTCATTGAGGCGATGTTGTCGATGGAAGCCGACATCGTGCCGGAACTGGCACGTCAAATGGGACGTCCGGTTCGCTATGGCGCAGGCGAATTGAAGGGCTTTGCCGAGCGCGGTCATCATATGATTGCCATCGCGCCGGAGGCTCTGGCCCCTGTGGTTCCCGCTGAGAAGCCGGGCTTTGAGCGTTTCATCGCCCGTGAGCCGTTGGGTCTGGTCTTTACGATCGCGCCTTGGAACTATCCCTATCTGACGGCGGTCAATTCAATCATTCCCGCCCTGATGGCCGGTAATGCGGTCCTGCTCAAACATGCCGCCCAAACCCTGTTGGTGGGTGAGCGGTTCCAGACGGCGGCGGATAAGGCGGGCTTTCCAAAAGGCCTTCTGCGCAATCTCGCCCTCAGCCACGAACAGACCGTCCAGATCATCGCCGCACGCCATGTCGACATGGTCTGCTTCACCGGTTCGGTCGAGGCGGGCAGGGTGATCGAGCGCGCTGCTTCTGGCAACTTTATCGGCGTCGGACTTGAGTTGGGCGGCAAGGATCCGGCCTATGTGCGCGCCGATGCGAACCTAGACCATGCTGTTGAGACCTTGGTCGACGGGGCCTTCTTCAATTCGGGCCAGAGTTGCTGCGGCATCGAGCGGATCTATGTCCACGAGGCGCTCTATGATGCCTTTGTTGAGGGGGCCGTGGCCCTGACTAAGACCTATGTGCTGGGCTCGCCCATGGATGCCAGCACGACGCTGGGCCCCATGGTCAAGCCGTCCGCCGCCGCCTTTGTTCGCGGCCAGATCGCAGAGGCGGTCGCTGCGGGTGCCAAGGCTCACCTTGATCCTGCAGCTTTCCCCGCCAATCAGGAAGGCTCGGCCTATCTGGCACCCCAGATCCTGACCGGCGTTGACCATTCGATGTCGGTGATGCGCGACGAGTCCTTTGGCCCGGTGGTCGGCATCATGAAGGTGTCGAGCGATGCTGAAGCCATCGCCTTGATGAACGACAGCCCCTTTGGTCTGACGGCGGCGATCTGGAGCGAGGATCCGGTGGCCGCCCACGCCATAGCCAGCCAGATTGAGGCCGGCACGGTCTTTCTCAATCGCTGTGACTATCTGGACCCGGCGCTTGCTTGGACCGGGGTCAAGGATACGGGCCGGGGTGTGACCCTCAGCAGCCTTGGCTATGAGCACCTGACCCGCGCCAAGTCCTATCATTTCCGTCTTTCGACCAAGGATTAATCATGACCGCTGTACTGACTGGAAACTGGAACTATCCGACGAAAATCATCAGCGGACCGGGCCGAATTCAAGAGTTGGGCGCGCAGTGCATCGCCAATACGATGCTCAACCCTTTGGTCGTTACCGATAAGGGTTTGGCTGATACCGGCATCATCGCAGCGGTCCGTCAGGCTCTAGATGCGGCCAAGGTTCCCTTCGCCCTCTATGCCGAGGTTCAGGGCAACCCGGTCGCCAAAAACGTGGATGATGGCGTAGCGGTCTATCGGGCAGGGCACCATGACGGGGTGATCGCAGTCGGCGGGGGCTCTGGCCTTGATGTCGGTAAGGCCATCGCCTTCATGTCGGGCCAAACCCGTCCGCTGTGGGATTTTGAAGATATTGGAGACTGGTGGACGAGGGCAGATCCCGCTGGGATTGCCCCTGTGATCGCCGTGCCCACCACATCGGGTACGGGCTCAGAGGTTGGCCGCGCTTCGGTGGTCGTCAAGGAAGACACGCACGAGAAGAAGATCATCTTCCATCCGAAAATGATGCCGGTTCTGGTCATTTCAGACCCGGAACTGACCACGGGGCTGCCTGCCCACATTACGGCAGCCACGGGGATCGACGCCTTTGTCCATTGTTTCGAAGCCTATTGCGCGCCCGGTTTTCATCCGATGGCCGACGGCATCGCCCTAGAAGGGATGAGGCTGATCAAGGAGTTCCTTCCCCGCGCCTATGCCGACGGCAAGGACATCGAAGCACGCTCCATGATGCTGGCCGCAGCGAGCATGGGCGCGACCGCGTTCCAGAAGGGGCTCGGAGCCGTTCACTCGATCTCCCATCCGGTCGGGGCCTTCTATGACACCCACCATGGCCTGACCAATGCCATCGTCCTGCCCTATGTGATGATGTTCAACCGCCCGGCCATCAGCGATCGGATGGACCTTCTGGCGCGGTTCTTGGGCCTTGAGGGTGCGGGCTTTGACGCGGTTCTGGCTTGGGTCCTGAGCTTCCGCAAAGAGTTGGGCATTCCCGATGACCTCGCCGCCATCGGTGTTCCGCTAGACCAAGCCGACACGATTGGTATCCACGCCCAGAATGATCCCTCTACGGGCAGTAACCCGCGTGAAACGACCCCGGAAATTATGGCCACCCTGTTCAAGGCCGCAGTGATCGGGGATTTGAGCGCGGCGAACCTGTAAAGGCTGATTGACAGCGACAGGGACGGATCGGACCGCTAGAAGGTCCGTGCCCAGTCGCTTTGACCCGGTGAGGAATTACCATGCAACTTTCGATGTATCAGGCTTCAGCACCGGTTTTCGCTCAGGGTTTGCGGGCTCTTTTGGGAATTCTGGGCAAGGCGCAGGCCCATATCGAGGCGCGGTCTATCGATCCCAATGCCCTTTTGCAGGCCCGGCTCTATCCGGACATGCTGCCCTTCAATCGTCAGATTCACCTCTGCACCGACTTTGCCAAGGGCCCCGTGGCGCGGTTGGCGGGGCAAGAGCCCACCAGTTTCGCCGATGTGGAGACCAGCTTCGCGGACCTGATCGCGCGGGTACAAAACACCCTTGCGATCGTCGAGGGCTTTTCGGCCGATCAGATCGATGGGTCCGAAGACAAGGACATCACCCTGATCCGGCGCGGCGAATCTACGGTTGTGAAGGGGCGCGCCTATCTGCTCGAGCAGGGCATGCCGAACTTCTACTTCCACCTGACCACAGCCTTTGCGATCCTTCGTCACAATGGTGTCGAAATTGGCAAGAAAGATTTCTTAGGTTTAGTTTAGCAGGCGATTTTAACCTGAATTATAGTCCTATAATCGGGTGAAGCTGGGTTCCAACATACTGATCATCTGCGAGTTCCGTATGTTTATCAGGTGATTTAATCACTATAGATTGTTAATTTTTATTAACTTCGCTAGAATAATAGGCCCAGTCTCGGTTTCGGGCCTCTTTAGGCGTTTCCTATGTTAAGGTTAACGCGAATTTTATTACAAACTAGGATTCGCCTGTGCCGTCCGGTTTCTATAACCATGGTTATATTGTTCATAAAAATCGTAGATGATAATTTACCCTCAAGATCATGGCATTGACTTCAAACAAGGCCCTTAACTTGAGTCGCTCTTTCGCCCAGCCAGACCTAGACGCGCGCCCCCAAGCAGGCGCGGATGGATTCGCGGTCGCATCAATGAGCGGTGCAGCAGGCCTTTCCCTTGGTCTGGGGGAATTTGACTTTGCGGGCGGTGCTCAGGCCTTGATGCGAGCCACACCCCTACCGGGGACAACCAGCACGAAGCAGGGCTTACAGGACGGAACTCAGCGGGGCGGGCAGGTTAAGACCGCAACCGGCTTGGTTTCAAAAACGGGCGCGGAAGCTGCGGACGCCTTGACCCGCGGTGGGTACAAGTGGCTGGATGGCTCTGACGGCCTTGTTGACGGCATTACCAACCTCACCTTTGCGTTTAAGAGCACCGCCTGGGCGAATGACGTAGCGGGCTTCTCTCGCTTCACTGCCGCTGAGATTACCTTCACCTTGAACATGATGGCGGCCTGGTCAGATGTAGCCAACGTCCGGTTCAATCGGGTTGGAACGGGCACGACGGGCGATGGTGCCTATTCCAACAACGCCACCATCCTGTTTTCAAACTATAATGTGAACGACGGCAATGCGGCCTATGCCTACATGCCCGGATCGACCGATTACACCTCCTATGCGGGCGATGTTTACGTCAATTTCAACAATCCAAGCAGCCAGAACTGGGACTACATGTCCTATGGCGCTTTGGCCATAGCCCATGAATTTGGTCACACCTTGGGGCTGCAGCACCCTGGGGACTACAATTCGAGCTTCGGCGGTACCGTCGATTACAGCACCAGCGCGGCCTATTACGAAGATAGCCGTCAATATACCCTGATGAGCTATTTTGACGGCAGTCACACCGGTGAGACGGCGAACATCTATGCCTCCACGCCCCTGATGGACGACATCGCGGCGATGCAGAAGCTCTATGGCGCCAATATGACGACCCGGACGGGCAACACCGTCTATGGCTTCAATTCTACGGCAGACAGGGATTGGTTCTCGGCCTCGGTCAATGGCGTCGCCCGAAGCGTGGTCTTCTGCGTCTGGGACGCGGGCGGAACCGATACTTTTGACTTTTCAGGCTACGGCCAAAACCAGACGATCGATCTGCGCGCGGGGGCCTTCTCCCATGTCGGTGGCTTGGTTGGGACAGTGTCCATCGCCGCCGGTGCGATCATCGAAAATGGCATCGGCGGTGCCGGTGCTGACACGCTCATCGGCAACGCGGTCAGTAACACCCTGACCGGGGGTGCTGGCAATGATCTCCTCGATGGCGGTGCGGGCACCGATGTCCTCATCGGTGGGCTCGGAGACGACCGCTACATCGTTGATGCCTCGGGCGATAGTGTCACCGAATTGGCCAATGAAGGCATCGACACGGTCCAATCTTCCGTCAGCTACACCTTGCGTGCCAATGTCGAAAACCTAATCTTGACCGGCACAGCGGCGATCAACGGAAACGGTAACGACCAGGGCAACAGTATTACAGGCAATGTCGCGGCCAACACTCTGACCGGCGGCGCAGGCAATGACATGCTCGATGGCGGTGCAGGCGTCGATGTCTTGGCGGGCGGCGCTGGCGATGACACCTATGTGATCGATGTTGCTGGCGATGTGGTTGCTGAATTGAGCAACGGTGGCATCGACACGGTCAAGGTAGCCTTCACCTATACGCTCGGGACTTGGGTCGAGAACCTGACCTTGACCGGCACCGCCGCGATCAACGGCACCGGCAATGACGCGGATAATTTCATTACCGGCAATGGCGCAGCCAACATCCTGACCGGCGGCTTGGGCAATGACACACTGGATGGTGGCGCTGGGATCGACAAGCTCATCGGCGGAACGGGTAATGATACCTATGTCGTTGATGTCGCGGGAGACGTCATTACCGAATTGGCCAATGAAGGCTCCGATACGGTCAAGGTCGCTTTCACCTATACCCTCGGGGCAACGCTTGAGAACCTGACCCTTACCGGCACAGCGGCGATCAACGGGACCGGCAACGCTTCGAACAATATTCTCATTGGAAATGCAGCGGCCAATATCCTGACCGGTGCGGCAGGGAACGACGTTCTCGATGGCGGCGCGGGCATTGATACGCTGGTCGGCGGCGTGGGCGATGATGTCTATGTCGTCGATGTCACCGGTGACAAGATCACGGAACTGGCTTCAGAAGGCACGGACTCGGTCCTGTCAGCAGCGACCTATGTGCTCGGGGCCAATATCGAAAATCTCGCCCTGACCGGTACGGCGGCGATCAATGGTACCGGCAACGCTTCGAACAATATTCTCATCGGCAACAGCGCGGCGAACATTCTGAGCGGCGGGCTTGGCAACGATACCATGGCCGGGAGCCTCGGTAATGACACCTATGTCGTTGATGCGACTGGCGATCTGATTACCGAACTGGCCAACGAAGGAACGGACCTGGTTCAGTCTGCGGTCACCTACAGCTTGGCGGCCAATGTCGAGAACCTGACCCTCACGGGCAAGGCCGCGATCAACGTCACGGGCAATGAGCTGAACAACGTCTTGATCGGTAATGCGGCTGCGAACCTGCTGACCGGCGGCTTAGGCAATGACACGCTCGATGGCGGCGCGGGGATTGATCGGCTGATCGGCGGGTTGGGTGACGATACCTATGTTGTGGATGTCGCTGGGGATGTGATCACGGAACTGGCCAATGAAGGTACGGATACGGTCAGGACCGCACTGACCTATACGCTGGGGGCGACCCTCGAAAACCTGATCCTGACCGGAACAACCGCGATTAACGGCACGGGCAACGCCTCCAACAACATCATCACCGGCAATACGGCAGCCAACATCCTGATCGGCGGCGCGGGGAATGATGTCCTTGATGGCGGGGTCGGTAGCGATACCCTAAACGGCGGGACGGGCGACGATACCTATCTTGTCGACGCGACCGGCGACAAGGTGACTGAACTGGCCAATGAAGGCGTCGATACGGTCAGTTCCAGCATTACCTATATCTTGGGTGCCAACCTTGAAAACCTAACCCTAACCGGTACGGCGGCGATCAATGCGACCGGTAACACGGTCAATAATATCCTGATCGGTAATAGTACAGCCAACGTCCTGAACGGTGGCGCAGGCAACGACGTCCTCACCGGCGGTGGCGGCAAAGATACGCTGAGTGGCGGAGTGGGGGCCGACGCCTTTATCTTCACGGCCCTGACCGACAGTACACTGGCAGCGCCCGACCTGATCACCGATTTCAATCGGGCGGACGGCGACTATATCGACCTGTCGGCCCTAGACGCTAACAGCGCGCTGGCGGGCGATCAGGCCTTTAGCTTTGTCACCGCCTTCTCTAAGCAGGCTGGTCAAGCAACCCTCAGCTACAACGCGACGACCAACACCACGACCTTCAGCGGCGACGTCAATGGAGACGGGGTTGCTGATTTCGTCTTGCAGATCAGCGGTAAGCAGGACGTCGGTATCGGCTGGATGCTCTAGTCACGGTCGCTTGCCCTTGCCAATCATACCGTGACAGGTCAGATCAATCTCTCGCTCGACGCTCCGTAAGTGATTGAAGGACAGACCCGTGGCCGCACTTCCTATCCGTCACATCGGACCCCTATCGGTTTCGGCCATTGGTCTGGGCTGTATGAACCTGAGCCATGCCTATGGCACGCCGCCGTCTGAGGCTGACGGTATCAAGCTGTTGCAGCATGCGCTGGATGAGGGCGTCACCTTCTTCGACACGGCGGCCATCTATGGCCAAGGCAATAATGAACGACTGGTGGCCAAGGCGCTGATGCACCGTCGCGACGCGTTTGTTCTGGCCAGCAAATGCGTGCTCGATGTTCAAGATGGCCAGCGGATCTTGAACGGTCATCCTGACGCCATCGCCAAGACGCTGGATCAGGCGCTGGTCCGGCTCAATACCGATCATATCGACCTCTACTATATGCACCGCCTGGACAAGAAGGTGCCGGTTGAGGACTCCGTCGGGGCCTTGGTGCGTGCCAAGGAGGCGGGCAAGATCGGGGCGATTGGTCTGTCGGAAATGTCGGCCGCCACCCTTCGCCGCGCCCATGCGGTCCATCCCATTGCCGCCATGCAGAGCGAGTATTCCCCGTGGGTTCGCAATCCTGAAGTCGGCGTCTTGGCGGCCTGCCAAGAGCTTGGCGTTGGTTTTGTTGCCTTTTCGCCCGTCGCACGCGGATTTTTAGCCGGTGGCGTTAGGGATGCCAACTACGAGGCCGGGGATATCCGCAATCTCATGCCTCGGTTCCAAGAGCCGAACCTGTCGCAAAATCTTCAGCTCTTTGCGCGCTTTACCGAGGTGGCTAAGGCCGCAGGCCTAACGCCTGCCCAACTGTCCATGGGCTGGGTCCTGTCGCGCTCTGAGACCATAGTGCCGATCCCCGGGACCCGCAGCATCGCCCATCTGGATGAAGACCTGTCTGCGGCGCACCTGACCATCGACCCTAGCGTCCTAGCCGAGGTCGAGGCCATCTTCGCGCC
>CANKPO010000001.1 GCA_947484535.1 Caulobacteraceae bacterium | reverse complement strand
TCGACAACCAGCGAAGCCATAGCGGCAAGACGCGGGCTCATTGCGGCATCCAGGATGATGCGGTGGAACTCGCTATTGGCCGGGGTAAATCGCGCGTTAAGTTCTGCTGCGCCGCCGCCAAGATCGCTGTTGGACGCCGCAACCGCTGCCTCCATCTCACTGGCTAAGGCCTTCAGCTTGGCGATATCGTCGTCGTCGATAAGCACAGCGGCTCTACCTGCGGCGTGGCCTTCGATCATGGCTCTGAGGGCATAGATTTCGGCCAACTCGCCCTCACCGATCGCGGCAACCTGTGCGCCCTGGTGGGGGGTAACCACAACAAGGCCTTCAATGGCTAATCGTCGCAGGCCTTCGCGAACCGGGGTGCGAGAAACGCCGCAAAGATCGGTCAGCTCCTCTTCTTTCAACCGCTCGCCAGGCGCAAAACGGCCTTCCAGGATCAGGGAACGGATTAAATCGTAGGCACGTGCACTCGCAGTGGACAAAATTCGCTCCCTGAATCAGCCCCCGGTCAAAATCCTTGACGCGGGGGTTATTTGTATACAACGGTAATTCATAACAACAGCCAATGGCTCGAATTCGGTCCTAGGGGAAGCATAAGCCTCAAGATCGCATACAATCACCGAGCCAGCTGCCATTAAGGGGACCTAACAATGAACCGATCCGTGAAGACTATAGCGGCTTGTAGCGTTTCAATCATCGCTCTTGCATCCGCCACATTTGCCCAAGCTCAAACCGCTCCTGCCAGCGCGAGCGCCTCCATTGAGGAAATCGTCGTTACCGCACGCCAGCGGGCAGAAAATTTGAAGGACGTGCCCGCCGCTGTCGTCGCCCTTACTGCAGGCACCCTCAAGGCTGCAGGCGTTCAGCGCGCTGGTGACTTTGTCGCCATGGTTCCAGGTGTCAGCCTCGTGCAGGCCGCCGAGCAAGGCGACGCGCAGGTCAATATTCGCGGCGTCAATAGTGCACGCGACGCGCAATCCTCCTTCGCCTTCGTAGTCGACGGCGTCCAGATGGCCAATCCCGGTGCCTTCAACCGCGAGTTCACCGACCTTCGCCAGATTGAAATTGTTAAGGGTCCGCAAGGCGCGGTCTATGGCCGTAATGCTGCGGCCGGCGCGATTATCGTGACCACGGAAAAGCCAACCCAAACCTTCCAAGGCTCAGCGAGCGTTGCGGTTGGAAACAACAACACCATCACGACCAAGGGCCGCATTGCTGGTCCACTGGGCGACAAGGCCGCCGGTAGCCTGTCCTTTGATACGCGCAAGACCGATGGCTTCTACGACAATACCCGCGGACAAAATAATCTTGACCGCTATGACGGCTACAACATCAATGGCCGCATCGTGGCTCAGGTTGGCGATAAGACTGAAATCGACCTGAAGGCCCGCTATGGCCAACTCGATGCTGGCTCGATTGCCTATAACGCGGTCTTCGCCCTGCCAAACTTTGCAGCCGCCTTTAGCGCGCCGACCTTCTTCGAAGATGTGAACACTCACAAGTTCATTTTCCAGAACAATATCGATCACACGAACCATCAGGACGCTCTCGAGCTGTCGGCTAAGTTCGATCACGATCTTGGCTTTGCCACCCTGACCGGCTGGGCGCTCCATTCGGATATTAAGAACGACCTGCTTGCCGATGGTACCGCAGCGTCTTTCGGCTTCTTTAACTCAGAACCCACCTGTAAGGCCTCTTTTGCAGCCTTGGCAGGCAAGGTGCCCCTGCCCTACCCGACCTATTATGGCGCAGATCTGGGCGGCTCGTTCTTTGGCCCATACACGCCGCTGACCTGCGACGGCTATCAGTATCAGCGTCGTAACCAAAGTGACACGAGCGCTGAATTGCGCATCACCTCCAAGTCGGGTGAGCGTCTGCGTTGGCTAGGCGGTATCTATGCGTTGAATATCGACCGTGAGGTTGGCGTCGCGGCCGGTATCGATTCTGGCGGTGCACCACCAAGCTCGCTCTATGTCGCGGCCGGCAAGCCCTACGCGACCGAGCAACTGCTGTGGGACAGCTTCAAGTCCAATGTCAGCTCGATCTTTGGTCAAGCCGCCTATGACATCCAGCCTAACCTTGAAGGCTCCTTGGCCCTTCGCTATGATCGCGAAGATCGCAAGGTCTCCAATCTGGTTCCCGCCGCCGCACGCAGTGCCTACATCACGCCGGGCCAGCCCCTTAACCCAGGCCTGATCGCCGCTAACGGCTCGTTCCGGTCCAGCATCTCTGACCGCAGCAAGACCTATGATCAGGTTCAGCCCAAGATCGGCCTGCGTTGGACTGTGAATGATGCCTGGACGCTCTTTTCCGACTGGGGCGTTGGCTTTAAGTCGGGCGGCTTCAATAACCAAGGCAGCAAGGCCACGGTTGATGGCTATATCAATACCCGCCGCACAGCCGCTGGCTTCAACACCGTCAAGATCACGGACGATTTCGACAAGGAAGTCTCAACCGCCTTCGAAGTCGGCGCTAAGGCGCGTCTGCTCGACGGCCGCTTGACGCTTGATGGCACGGTCTATGATACCAAAGTCGAGGACATGCAGTTCTTCGAATTTTTCGTCGGTCCCTTCGGTCTGCTGCGCGTAGTGTCCAACATCGACAGCGTGAAGATTCAAGGCGCGGAACTGGGTGCTCGCTTTAGAGCAACCAGCGACCTGACCCTTGAAGCCTCTGGGGCCCTTACCGACTCCAAGATCAAGAAGAACGCCGTGCGCTCCGACACTGTGGGGAACAAGTCACCCTATACGCCAGACTACACCTACAATCTGGCGGTCCAGTACAATCACACCTTCTTTAACGACTATGACCTGACCGCGCGAGCCGATGTGCGCACCACGGGACCAACCTGGTTCCATGTTGTGCAAGACCAGACCGCTCCAACAGTGTTTGAATTTTACTATCCAAACTTCGCTCGCGCAGACTACTCGCGCACGCAACGTGATGCCTTCACCACAGTGGATGCTCGCGTCAGCGTGGCCCGCGGCGGTTTGACCGTGTCAGCCTTCGGTCAAAACATCTTTGACGAAAAGTACCTGTCCGAAGTCATACCCGCGCCGGAATTTGGTGGCTCCTTCGCCACGCCTGCCAGCGGCGCTTCCTACGGCGTCGAAGTGGCTGTGAAGTTCTAAAAACAAAAAGGCCCGGCCATTTGCGTGGTCGGGCCCATACTATCAAAACTGACCCCTTCGTCTCACACCGGAGGGGTTTTGTTTTGCAATGGCCCTTAGGCAGCAGAGGGTGGAAATACGCCAGCCTTTGCCAACATGCCGGGCAAGGGTTTGCCGCCGAGAATCTCTTGCAGCCAACCCGTCGTTTCGATCAGGGTTGGAAGATCATAGCCCGTGCCAATACCCATCCGCTCGAACATATAGACCGTATCTTCGGTCGGGATATTGCCGGTGGCGGCTGGCGCAAAGGGACAGCCGCCTATGCCGCCAACCGATGTATCCAGCGCGCTGGCTCCCGCGCGCCAAGCGGCATAGGCGTTGGCCAGCCCCGTGTTGCGCGTATTGTGGAAATGACAGCGGATCGACACGCCCGGCGCGGCGGCCTTGACCAAGGCAATCCGGCGTTCGACGGCCATAGGATCGGCAACACCGATCGTGTCAGCTAGAGCAATTTCAGATACGCCCATGGCGGCGGCTTCCCTCGCCAGCGCCGCGACCTGCGCTTCGGCCACTTCGCCTTCAAACGGGCAGCCGAACGATGCGCCGATGGTGACACCAAAGGTCAAACCCTCTTGGCGAGCCAAACCCGCCGTATCGGCGATCTGGGCCATGGTCTCAGCAATGGAGGACCCCTGATTGCGGCGATTGAAGGTTTCCGACGCAACGACGACGAAATTGGCCTCGTCAACATCGGCCTCAAGCGCCCGGTCAAACCCTCGCCGGTTAAGCACCAGCCCAATCAGACTAACGCCCTGCGCGCGAAGGTCGCCCTGCCCCCGCAATCTGGCCATAACTTCGCCAGCATCTGCCATTTGAGGCACACGGGCGGCATTAACGAAGCTAACCGCCTCAATTCTGCGCGCTCCGGCGGCGACAGATCGTAGAACAAGCTCTACCTTGTCGGCTGTATCGATCAGTGTTTTTTCGTTTTGCAGTCCGTCACGCGGGGCAACTTCGATCACTTGGATGGGAGATGAGGTCATGGCGGCTCTCGTATACAAACCCGGATCAAAACGGGCGATTGACTTGCGATAACGGGGTGTACAATATCTCATTGTGTACAATATTGAAATCTGTCCCGCCTACCGGTCGGCGAATTAGCGGGATTTAGTCGGCCAGTTTGCGCCGAAATCACATGAGGAAGGTGGGAATGTCCTACAGGCTTGGGGTCGATGTCGGAGGTACCTTTACGGACCTTCTGCTGCTCGACGAGAAAACCGGCGGATTTTGGCGTCATAAGACGCCATCGACGCCCCATGACAGCTCCGAAGGCGTAATGATCGGGGTCGAGGCCATCTGTGCCCAGGCCAGGATCACACCCGCTGACGTGGACATCTTCCTGCACGGCACGACCGTCGCAACCAACGCCGTTCTTGAAGGCAAGGGCGCGCGAGTTGGCTTGGTCACGACCGAGGGCTATCGGCAAACCATGCAGATCGCCCGCTCGCTGGTGCCCGGCGGCCTAGCCGCATGGATTGTCTGGCCAAAGCCTGAGCCCATGGCCAAGCTGGAAGACACGGTCGAAATCTTGGGCCGTATCGATGCGCAAGGCGTGGAAATTCGCCCCCTCAATGATGCCGATATTCGCGCTCAATTGAACGTGCTTAAGACGCAGGGTGTTGAGGCCATCACCGTCTCCTTGATGAATGCCTATCTGAACGGCGCTCATGAGAGCCGCGTGGCCGAACTGGCCGCTGAAGTCCTTCCCGGCGTTCCCGTGTCCCTGTCCCATATCGTCTTGCCGGAAATGCAGGAATATGAGCGGACCTTGACGACGGTTGCCAATGCCGCTGTGCGCCCCGTCGTGGGCCGCTATGTGCGGAATCTTCGCGAAAAGCTGCGCGGTCTGAACATGCAAGGGCGCATTGCGCTACTGCGTTCCGACGGCGGCCTGATGTCTTCGGAAAAGTCTGAAGAACATCCGGTCAGTCTGCTGATGAGCGGTCCGGCGGGCGGTGTGGCCGGTGCCATCTGGGTGGCACGCAATTCAGGCCTCAAGAATATCCTCACCCTTGATGTGGGCGGCACCTCTACGGACGTGGCCCTGATTGAAAATGGCGAGCCTCGCCGAGTTCGTACGACCGATGTCGGACACCTGACGGTTCGCGCCTCGTCGCTGGACGTCAAGACCGTCGGCGCTGGCGGCGGGTCGATCGCCAAGGTGCCGGAACTGACACGTGCCTTGCGGGTCGGTCCAGAATCGGCCGGCGCCAATCCAGGCCCTGCCTCCTATGGCAAGGGTGGGCTGGTCCCGACGGTCACCGACGCCAATGTGGTGCTAGGCTATCTGCCAGAAAATCTACTCGGCGGTACCTTCAAGCTCGACCGTGAAGCGGCGCGTACAGCGGTGCAGACCGTGGCTGACGCTCTCGGCATCGGTCTTTATGAGGCAGCGCGCGGCATCATCGACATCGTCAACGAGAACATGTTCGGCGCGCTTCGGATGATTTCGGTGCAGCAAGGCTATGACCCTCGCGACTTTGCCCTGATGGGCTTTGGCGGCGCGGGTCCCTTGCATGCCAATGCGGTGGGCAAGCTGATGGGCTCATGGCCGGTTGTTTCGCCTGTATCACCGGGCGTGCTCTGCGCCCTTGGCGATGCAACGACCCGTATGCGCACCGAGACAGCGCGGTCCTTGTCCAAGCGTCTTTCGCAAACCACAGAGACCGAAGTGGCCGCGATGCTGTCGGATATGGCCAAGCAGACCAAGGCTGAACTGGTCGACAATGGCGTGCCAGAAGCCGATGTGACCTGCGCCTTCGAAATCGATGTGCGCTATCACGGCCAAGCCTTCGAAGTGCCGATGACGGTGACCTTGGACGGCTTTGAAAAGGGCGGGTTGACCCGTCTGGCAGCGGCTTTCGACGAGGAACATAGACGCCTGTTCACGTTCAACATGGACGCAGAGCATGAGTTCGTGAACCTGCGAGCCGTGGCCATGGGCAAGGTGCAAGACATCCCTGCCCTCGAGATTCCAAAGGGTGATGGTAACCCCATCGCCGCCAAGATCCGTGACCATGAGGTCTGGGTCGATGGCGGGCTAAAGCCTGCGGTGATTTACGACCGGTCCTTGCTGCGTGCAGGCGACCTCATCCCCGGTCCGGCGATTGTCGTCGAGATGGATTCCACCACCCTGGTCCTGCCAGGCTGCGAAGCCCTCGTCGATCCCTTCGGTACCATCCTGATCACGCCTGTTTGAGAGCGCAGATCCATGACCGCGACCATAATTCAAACCAACTCCGCCCCGTTCAAATCCGTCACCGTTGATCCGGTAACCTTGGACATTCTGGAAAACGCCCTGCGCAATGCGCGGGTAGAAATGGATGCCACCCTGTTTCGCACCGCCCTGTCTCCGGGCATTCGCGAGCAGGGCGACGCCTTCCCCCTGATTGCTGACCGTGATGGCAAGATGGTGGTAGGCCAGTTCGGCTCCTTCATCGACGGCTTCATTCGCCTCTATCAGGGCGAGATCGAAGAGGGGGACGTGATCCTGCTCAACGATCCCTATAGCTGCGAAGGCGCGATCAGCCACACCTCTGACCAGCTGGTCATTGCCCCGATCTTCCATAAGGGCCGTCTGGTGGCTTGGTCGGCCATGTTTGGTCACATGACCGACGTGGGCGGCAAGGTTCCCGGCAGCCTGCCCACCGATGCGGCCTCGATCTTCGAAGAGGGCCTGCGCATGCCGCCGGTCAAGCTCTATCGCAAGGGCGTGCTGCAGGGTGATATTCTGGCCATTGCTGCGCACCAGTCACGAATGCCCGAATGGTACAAGGCCGACCTTCACGCCATCGTTGCAGCCTGCCGCGTGGCCGGTCGCCGCGTGGTCGAACTTTGCGAGCGCTTTGGCGAGGATGTCTTTACCTCGTCCCTGACCGAGCTTTTGGCCCGTAATCACCGCGCCATGGGTCAATTGATGACCATGTCGATCGGCGAAGAAAAGGTCAGCTTCGAAGACTTTATCTGTGACGACGGCAAGGGCGCTGGCCCGTTCAAGATCAAGTGCACCATGTGGCGCGAAGGCCCGCGGGTCATTTTGGACTTTGAAGGTACAGATCCACAGTCGGATAGCTCGATCAATTTCTATCTGAACGAGAACATGTTCAAGATGTTCTTCGGCATCTATATGATCATGGTCTTTGACCCGCAGGTCATGTTCAATGATGGCTTCTATGATCTGGTAGATGTCCGCATTCCCGAAGGCTCATTGCTGAAGCCTAAGTTCCCAGCCGCCCTGTCTTGCCGCACCCATGCTCTGGGCCGGATCTTTGACGTTCTAGGCGCGCTTCTTGGCCAAAAGACCCCTGAATTCCTCTGCGCTGCTGGCTTCTCCTCCTCGCCGCACCTGATGTTCTCGGGCTATGACGGCAAGGGCGAGTGGTTCCAGCTATTCCAGATCGGCTTTGGCGGCATTCCGGGCCGTCCGTTCGGCGACGGTGCTGACGGTCACTCCCTGTGGCCTGGCTTTACCAACGTTCCCAACGAGTTCCTCGAGCGCTATTTCCCCATGGTCATCGAACGCTACGAAAGCGTCGCAGACAGTGGCGGAGCTGGCCGGTTCCGCGGCGGCAACGGCATCCATATGACCTACCGGTTCCTAGAATCTGGCACCATCGCCATCCATGATGACCGCTGGTTCATCCCCCCTTGGGGCGTCAATGGCGGACTTCCGGGCATGCGGTCTTGGAAGCGCCTGGAGAAGGTCTCGGGCGAGAGCATTCCATTGGCTTCCAAGTGCGACGGTATCAAGGTGGAGAAGGGCGATCTGCTGCACTTCGTCACCTGGGGCGGCGGCGGCTGGGGCGATCCTCTGGAGCGTGAAACCGATCTCATTGGTCTGGAAATCACCCGTGGCCTGATCACCGTCGAAGGCGCGCTGCGCTTTGGTGTTGTGGCCCATGGCGATGGCTCCATCGATGAAGCCGCGACCGAAGCCTTGCGGGCCAAGATGCGCGGCGAGCGTGGTCCCTTGCAACTCTTTGACCGGGGTCCCTCGATCGACGATCTTCGCGCCTCCTGCTTGGCGGATACGGGCCTCGCCGCTCCCGTCCAGCCGGTCTGGCGTGTGCGTCCTTCGCGCATGGCCGCAGAATAGGGTCTAGCTACTGTGTCTGAAGTGAAACAAGACGCCGTTGTCGTAAACACCGGCCCTCTCAAGGGGCTGCGCGTTGTCGAAATGGGCCAGCTCATTGCTGGTCCCTTTTGCGGCCAATTACTCGGCGACATGGGGGCAGAGATCATCAAGATCGAACCCCCCAAGATTGGCGATCCTATGCGCGCTTGGGGCCGCGGCGACTATCCGCTCTGGTGGGAAGTTGTGGCCCGCAACAAAAAATCGGTTTCAGCCGACCTTCGGGTCCCTGAAGGCCAAGATCTTGCCCGACGCCTGATCGCCACAGCCGATATTCTGATCGAGAACTTTCGCCCCGGCACGCTCGAAAAGTGGGGCCTGTCTCCGCAGGACCTGATGAAGGATCATCCAGGCCTGATCATTGTGCGCGTGTCCGGCTATGGCCAGACCGGTCCCTATTCGGACCGGGCCGGCTTTGGCGGCATCGGAGAGGCCATGGGCGGCTGGCGCCACATTGTCGGCGATCCTGATCGTGCGCCCTCGCGCATGGGCATCTCGATTGGCGACAGCCTTGCGGCCACCTATGGCTGTTTGGGGGCTCTGGCGGCCTTGCGTCACCGTGACCAGACCGGTCAGGGCCAGGTGGTCGATTCCTCGCTCTATGAATCGGTCCTGCAGGTTATGGAAAGCATGATCCCGGACTATGCCACCTCTGGCCATATCCGCGAACGGTCAGGCTCGTTCTTGCCCGGCATTGCACCGTCCAACGTCTATAAATGCAAGGACGGCGACTATCTGATCGGTGCCAATCAGGACACCGTCTTTGGCCGCCTTTGCGCGGCCATGGAACGTCCCGAACTGGCCAAGGATCCGCGCTATATCGACCATATCAACCGGGGCAAAAACCAGCTTGAACTGGACGCCTTGATTGAAGACTGGACCAAGACCCTTACGGTCGATGAGCTGGAAGCCCTAATGATCAAGGCCGGTGTCCCCGCCGGTAAGATCTATCGCGCACCCGAAATGCTGGCCGATCCGCACTTTGCCGCCCGCGAGGCGATCATTGATGTGGAACATCCCCGCTGGGGCACGCTCAAAATGCAGAACGTCTTTCCAAAACTGTCTGCAACGCCCGGCAATGTGCGCTCCATCGCACCACAAACAGTCGGACAGGACAATGAAGAGGTCTATGGCTCGATCTTGGGCCTGACAGTTACTGAACTTGCCGATCTTGAGACCCGAGGCCTGATCTAAAGATGGGCAAGACCGCCGAAACAGACCTGACCTCTGACTATGCCAAGGCAGGGTTCGGCGGTCGCCTGACCTTTGGCAAACGCCCTGCCCTATTGGTGGTGGATGTGGTTCAGGCCTATCTGGAACCGACATCCTCACTTTATCTGGGCCAGACAGGTCCGATGGCTGTCGCCAGCTTTGAGCGGCTCATTGCAGCCTGCCGCGCCAGGGCCATTCCCGTGATCTACACCCAAGTAGTCTATGGCGCTGAGGGGCGTGACGGCGGGCTTTTCTATCAAAAGGTGCCTGCCCTAAAGGCCTTTGATGCGGGCTCACCTCTAGGGGCGATCCCCTCATCGATCGCGCCCGAACCGAACGATGTGATCATCACCAAACAATATGCTTCAGCCTTTTTCGGGACCTCTCTGGCCTCTACCTTGAGGGCGATGGGCATTGACACCGTGTTGATTGGCGGCTTTTCGACATCAGGCTGCGTGAGGGCCAGCGCACTGGATACCCTACAAAATGGCTTTGCGCCCTTCGTCGTGGCGGACGCCTGCGCCGACCGTGACCCGCGCCCCCATGAGGCCAACCTGTTCGATCTTCAGGCCAAATATGCCGAAGTGATCAGCGAGACCGAGGCCCTAAAAAAGATCATCGGTTAAGGCCCTATCGATTGGCCCGGGTCCAACATACCTACCAACGGGCTTTGATGCCCGCCACGACCTGGCGACGTGGCCCGGCAAACAACCCGTCCACACGACTGGAAATATAGACCCTATCGGCGAGGTTCTGACTGCTTAGGAACAAAGACCAACCGCTATTGGGCAACGCATAGTCGACCGCTAACCGATAGAGGGTCCGCGCGGGTATCAGACCCTTTTGGCCATCTGCAGAGGCCGCAAGGGTGTTGCGAGCATC
This sequence comes from Caulobacteraceae bacterium, assembly GCA_947484535.1. Taxonomy (GTDB): domain Bacteria; phylum Pseudomonadota; class Alphaproteobacteria; order Caulobacterales; family Caulobacteraceae; genus CAISGS01. The sequence goes on along the minus strand of CANKPO010000001.1, from coordinate 12,377 downwards.
TGCAAACTGATCTCCCACATAGTTTATCCCCAGTTCGGTAGAGAGGGTTGGCAGGACAAGGTAGCGAACGGTTAGATCGGCCAACGTTCGTGGGGCGTAAGGCAAGCGGTTTCCGCGAACATTTGCGGACGCCTCACCTGCATCCGTCAGGAACTTTGCGGTGACAAGGTTCGTATAGCTTGCAAAAAATGAGAACGGTCCCCTCTCTAGGGTCGAATAGAGCTCCAGACCTTGATGCAGGGCACGGCCCGCATTGACAAAGCTGCCACTGCGTCCGCCGACAAGCGCGCCCTCGACCACTAGATCATCTAAGCGCATCTCAAAGATGGTCGCGTCCAGACGAAGGCCCGGCAGGGGGGTGCTGCGAATGCCGATTTCGGTCTCGACACTCTTTTCCGGCAAAACAGCATTAGGGGTCAGGTTTGGATCATAGTCGCGGTCAGGGCGAGGCGGGGCAAAGCCGCGATGGAGACCTGCAAAGGCGGTGAAACTCTCCGAGGGCGACCAGGTCGCGCCAAGGCCAGGTAGAATGACAGATTGATCCTGTGTCACCTTGCGATCCACGGACACAAAATTTGCGACCTTGGATGTATTGCGCGTGCGGAATTTTTCGACGCGAAGGCCCGGGGTCGCTGTCCATGGGCCGCTGGTTACGGTGAATTGGCCATAGGCCGATAGGGCTTGGGTCGTTACATCGTTATCGTCGCGGAGCAGGGACCCAAGCGTATGTTCCCGCGCGTTTGCGACCAATCCATTATAGCGCTTTCGGTTCGTATCCTCGAAGTGGGCTCGAAGTCCTAAGGTCAGGTGTCCATCAAGGCCCCAAAGATCAAGCCTATGGTCAAGCCGTGTTTCTGCACCCCAAAATTGGAATTTCCGGGGCCGCATCTTGTTGCCACAAAATTGCGCATAGCCCTCATAGTCTGTGCGATTTGCCCCAACGCACCCGGTGGAGGGGTTCGCGGTCATGGAATCGGTTGAGGTATCGGCCTGTCGATAGGATGCTCGAAATGTATCCGCGAAATAGACTTGGGACGAAACCGTGGTCTCATCACTCAAGTCCAAATCATGAAGGGCCTGTAGGGCCAGTCGGCGCAGGTTGAACCCATCATTCTGAAAGGGATTGGCATAAGGGTTTTTGTCGTAACGGGCCTGTGTAAGTCCCCCTTCGGTCAGGTTGGAATCTTCGACAGAATAGGCGGATTTAAGCGTTAGGGTTTGATTGTTGGCCAAGGCCCAGCGGGCTTTAAGCGCGGCCTCACGAGAACGGCTAAAATGGCCATTTCGGATACCATTGCTCTGCTTTTCAATGAGATGAAGGAGCGCGCCTTTGGTTAAGTCTCCAACGGAGGTCGAAAGACTATAGAGCCGATAGTCCCCCTCCCCCCCGGCCACAGTCATTGTGGTTTCTGGCGCGGTGGGCACGGCGGCGGTAATGAAATTTATCGCTCCACCGATCGATTGGGGACCATAGAGAACCTGACCAGAACCGCGGCGAAACTCGACGCGGTCGATCCGTTCGATGGACGGGTAATAGTGGGCAGAAGGGTCAGCATAGGGCGCTGGTTGAATAGGCGCTCCATCCTCCATCAAGAGGGTTCGACCCGAGCGCCGGGCATTTAGGCCTCGAACGGATATGTTGAGCTTCAGTCCAAGAATGTCTTCATCGATGATCTGGATCCCCGGAGCGCGGCGAAACACCTCCTTTACCGTGAGGGGGTGCATCATCTCCAACTGATCGCGATCAATCAGATGAACCGAACCTGGCAAATCGCGCAGGGGCTCTCGAAGGATGCCATGCACGGTAATGGTTTCCTCAGGGCTATCGTTCAAAGACGCCGCATTGCCTGTCAAAGGAAACAGGTAGACGACGGCCGCGACCGCTAGGCTGGTCGGAACAGATCGCCTACCCATCTTCTTAGATCCGCTCATAGTCCTAGCGGACTGTTCATTCGCCGCCGGCTTCCTCGTCATCTTCTTGATCGACTTGGAAGGGACTAAAGACCGCCTTATTCACTTGCGGATAGGGGACGTTATAACCCTTTTCCTTGTGCCAAAGGATCCGGTTCAAGGTCTCACTCGGGACCGCGTCAGGCACATCCCAGCGCATCGCCGCAGAGACGAGCGCATCTCGACGCTGGTTTTGCGATAGGGCCGTAGGATCCACATTCAGTTCCTGCAGGCTCTGCTGTGGACGGATCGCCGTAAAGCCACGCAGGTCGGGCGTGTCTTGGAAGCTGGCCCTCATATCGTTGGCAATGAGGTCGAACATCGACAGGGTCGGGAGCGCTAGGATCTGCTCAATGGTCTTGAGCATCGATTGGTGTGAATAGAAGGTACTATCGACGCCGCCGCGCTTTGAATAGGGACTGATGGTCAGGGCGATGGTGCGATGTCCATCGACATGGTCAACGCCGTTTTGACTGTCATCCTCAACCACAAAGATCGCCATTTTAGGCCAAAATGGCGATTTGGTCAGGGCTTCGACAACCTGGCCCAGCGCGTAATCATTGTCAGCGACCATGGCCTTAGGCGTGTGGGTTTTAGGGCTCGTGCCATTGGTGTGATCAGACGGAAGTTGAATGATCGTCAGGTTGGGCATTTTCCCATTGGCTTCGTAAGTTTTGAGCTGATCGACAAAGAGGGCCGAGCGGATAACGTCTGGGATGTTGGTGGAATAGCCCGGAAAATTACGCACCAAGACACTGTCCAGCGGCGGGATCGGTGAGCGCGTGTTCCAATTGGTCTTGAAGGTTTCACCCGCTTGCCAACGGCTCATCAGATCGGCGCGGGCCATGGCAGGAACGCCGGAAAGGTCGCCCACCCGAGGCGCAAATTCCCCAAAGACCGCGACTGATTTTTTCTGTGCTAGGGCGGCGTCCCAGATAAACCCGCTCGAGGCGTAGGCCAAAGGATCGGTGCCATCAAAGGGGTATGAGCGCCCTGAATAGCCAGGCCACAGGGTGTAGCTGGCCTCATTGGCCTGGGTCACCCACTGGTGGCCATTGGCACTGTTTCCGCCCGTCGAGAAGAAGTTATCCAGCAAGCCAAATTCCATCGCAAGCTTGCGTTGGTTGGGGGTGACATCGGCGCCGTAGAGTACGAAGGAAGGCTCGCCCTTGCCGCGTGGAAGATCGCCAAAGAGCTGATCGTAGGTACGGTTTTCTTTTACGATATAGACCACATGCTCGATCAAAGACGGCTCGCCAGACCGGACCGGCACCGCTTTGGGCTGGGCGGTAAGATCGGGCTTGTGTGCTTGGGCACTTACAAAGGCCATGCGGTTGTTTTCACTCACAGCCGCTGAATAGCTCGCCAATTGGGCATCATCCGGCAAGGCGATCACATGGACGGTGCCCCGGTTGGCATGAACCATTCGCTTGTTCGCGCCTTCGTTCTGACCAGATCCAACGCCAAGGAGCGTTCCGACAACAATCGATTTTCCGCTCTCATCCAGCGCTATTGAGGCCGGATACCAACCGGTGGGGATCATGCCCAAGATCTGTTCCTTGACCAGATCATAGACGATGACCGCATTGATGCCGCCGCAGGTCACATAGAGGCGTTGGCGCTCTTGATCGACGACAAGACTATTGGGAGCAATGCCCTTAGCCGCTCTAGCAAAGGGTTGCAGATCGATGGTGGACTGTACCTGCCGGGTCTTGATGTCGATAACCGAGATGGAATCGTCGTTGGCATTTGAGACGTAAAGCAATCCCGTCTTTCGATTGAGAGCCAGACCTGTTGGGTGCCGGCCAGTGGGCACAGTGGCCACCAGCCGATTGGTCTTAAGGTCGATAACCGAAACAGTGCCCGCCATGGCCACGCCTTGGGCATCGATACGGACCAGATCAGAATCGACTTCTAGGCCCGTCGGGGCACTGGCTTGACCTTTTCCAGCCTTTTGCCCGCCCCAGTTAGACACATAGGCCATGCCGTCCGCGATGAGACTAGCAAAGGGGGCAACGCCGACATCAACATCGGTCCGCGCACCAGTTGCGCGATCTATGATGGCGAGGCGATTGTCGAACATCAGGGGAACGATCGCCTTGCCATCGGCAAGGCTCACCTCCCCAACATTGTTGCGGCCAAGGGGGGCACCGATTGCAACCAAGCCACCGGTGCCGACCTGAGCCACGCGCACACGTCCCTTGTCAGGCGAGCCCGCACCTTCGACATAGGTCACAACGCCCTGGTCGGTTTGGCGGTCATAGGCAAGGCCCCGAAGGCCCGCCACACCGCCCTTGCCAAGTTCATGGCTTGCGATGACCCGGTTTTCCAACCAATCGAGTTGGTAGAGATGGGTTCTCGTGATGACAAAGAGCTCGCCAGCCTTACCAAACTGAACGCCCTGGACCCGTCCTTTAAAAACGGTCTGCACACCGGCAGGCGTAATGGCCTGGCGGGTGGTGATGACGCCTGGATCGGTCACCGAACGAAGGGGCTGGTCGATCGATTGGGCCAAAGCGGACACCGATCCACTGGCGAGCAGGGCCAAGGCGAGACAACAGGATGACAGGATGCGGGTCATTTTTTGAATCTTTCCGTTGAATGTTGATCAGAGGAAGCGGGCATAGATTTCAGTTTCAAAGCGAACAGCGAGGGCTTAGGGACCGAGGGTGCGACGAAAACCAACGACCCGACCGAAAAGACATGTCAGTCTTTTCGTTGCGCCCCCACCGGCCATCCCATGGCGGTTGCTTGAGGAAAGGTTTCTGGGCATGCCATAAATGAATTATGTTCAACTCATCGACGGCCCTAGATAGGCCGTATTCACCACCAGCAGAGCCCATTGATCCGGAAACTACCGAAACCCCGTGACATTTAAGTGAACTGACCGAAGAAATCTGCCGATTGGCGCGTCATTTGTTGCTGACGGGCGGCAGTGCCAATGGCTCTGGTTGAGCCTCTGAGGGAACGTGACGAAAAAGAATTTGAACTAAATTCATGTGAACTATGACAATTTTCTGAATATCATCACACGATTGACACGGTAAGCGTCTACCGAGAGGGCCACAGGTCACGGAAAACAAAGGGATAGGGACATGATGCGCCATATCGCAATCATCGCTGCAATAGGATTGGCTCCGGCCTACGCCTTTGCGGGCCCAGCGCCCTTAGGATCTATATCGCGTCCCCTGACGGTAATTCTGATCCCTGCCGATGGCGGCACCGAAGATGGCACCAAGGCAGACTTTCAGCCGGTCTTTAATGCGGTCACCAAGACGACGGGCCTGCAGTTCAAGCTCCGCGTTGGGCAGTCCTACAATTCCGTCGTCGAAGCGATGTGTAATGGGTCAGCCGATATCGCATTTTTTGGACCTATTTCTTACGTACAGGCCCATCAACGCGGTTGCGCGGACCTTCTGGCCGTTGCGGTTGAAAAGGGCTCCTCCACCTATTTTGCAGGCATATTTGTTAAGGCGTCCTCGTCCATCAAGACCATCAAAGACCTCAAGGGTAAAAGGGTCGCGTTTGGCGACATCAATTCAGGATCCTCATTCGTCTTCCCCATGGCGATGATCCTGCAGGCCAAACTGGATCCCATTCGAGACCTTGGTGCAATCAGGATGACCGGCAGTCACGCAAACAGCCTAGGCGCCCTGACCCAGGGACAGGTCGACGCGGCCGGTCTCTCCTTCGACTCCTACGAAAAGGCCGTCAATCAGGGCGCTATATCCAGCGGTCAGTATCGGGTCATTGCGCGAAGCGCGCCGATCCCCAACCCGCCACTGGGCATGAGCAACCGCTTAACCAGCGCTATGAAGCTCAAGCTAAAGGCCGCCTTTGCCAATGTAGCCCACGCGCCCGGCGTCTCACCCGACATGATCCGTGGCTATGGTGGAAAGACGGTCGATGGCTATGATACGGCCTTTCCTGAAAAGAAATATGCCGTAGCCGCACAGCTGATGGCCCAGATCGATGATGGCTTGAAGGGCGAAATTCTAAAAAAGGCGTCAAAACCTTGACGGCCTCAAAACCGGCCCATGTCGGCTTTAGAGCAGTTAGCAAGACATTTCCGGACGGGACCCAGGCGCTGAAGGGGGTCAGTTTTGACGTGGCGCGGGGTGCCTTCTGCGTCCTGCTAGGTCCATCCGGCAGTGGCAAATCAACCCTACTGCGCTGCGTCAATGGTTTGGCGACGCCGACATCAGGCGAGGTTTTCATCGACGGAGAGGCGGTGACGGACAAGGTTTTGCCCCAGATCAGACGAAAGGTCAGCATGATCCATCAACAGTTTGGATTGGTGGACCGCGCCAGTGTCGCGGAAAACATGATGGGCGGCGCTCTGGCCGAGATACCGACTTGGCGGGCCCTGCTCGGTCTCTATCCAGACCATTTCAAAACCAAGGCCTGTGAGCTTTTACAGTCTGTCGGATTGTCTCCGGAACATCTGCAGCGCCGGGCTGGAGACCTATCGGGTGGTCAGCGTCAACGTGTAGGCATAGCGCGCGCGTTGATGCTGGACCCTCAGATCATTGTCGCCGATGAACCTGTCGCCAGCCTGGACCCAAGAATTAGTCAGGAAATTATGGAACTCTTGCGTCAAGCCGCACGGCTTCGAGGCGTGACAGTTCTTTGCAGCCTGCATCAGGTCGCATTAGCGCGTGAGCACGCCGATCAGATTGTCGGTCTTCAGCGCGGGGCCCTAATCTTTGATTCGCCCGTCGAAAATCTGAGTGATGACGACTTTTCGGCCATCTATGACCTGGAGCCCTTGGCGTGAACCCACCGCGCGCAGGCCTTTCGCAAGAAACGCAATGGGCCTATCCAAAGGCCCTAAGCCTTAAGGGTATAGGACTGTTTTGCCTCATCATTGCCATCCTGTTGGTAACCGGGCGCAATGTTGAAATGGGCCGGATGGTCCAACTGACGGCGTCAGCGGTGAGTGTGACCGCAACTGGTCAAGGCGAGTCGCAGGTCGCTCAAGGCCTCTCCAAAATCGGCACTTCACTGTGGCCATTACAGATTTCTGAGACGACAGAAGTCGGCCGAATTGAGGGTTTTGATCGTGCTCGCCTGCCATGGCTCGCCCATATCGAGACGCGCACGAAACAGACCCAAACCCTCAATCCTGACACCCTGCAGATGGACTCGGTCTCAGAAACCGCCGAATATCTGGTCGAGCCCTTGGGCTATTTGCGCCATGTCGCGGTCAAGCTGGTCGAGACCCTAGAGATCGCTTTGTGGGGCACGGTCATCGCGATCCTGATCAGTCTGCCGCTGGCCTTTTTCAGCGCCTCGAACATGGCCCCTAACCGACTGATCTATACCGTAGCCAGAAGCATCGTCAGCTTCCTGCGCGCCATCCCTGAACTGGTTAGCGCACTCTTTCTGGTATTGGCCTATGGGTTTGGCCCCATCGCGGGGGTTTTAGCCTTAGCCCTTCATGCGGCGGGTTTTTTGGGGAAATTCTACGCAGAAGATATAGAAAATGCCGACACCAAGCCCCAAGAGGCGCTTACAGCGGTCGGTGCAAACCGGATCAAGGTCCTTCGTTTCGCGATCCTACCCCAGGTCATGCCGCAATATATTGCATACACCCTCTATGTTCTTGACCGGAACTTTCGCATGGCCACGGTGATTGGACTGGTTGGGGCGGGAGGCATTGGCCAAGAGCTTAAGGGCCGGTTCGACATGTACAATTACCACCATGTCGCAACCATCCTCGTCGGCATTTTTTGTACCGTATTTGTGATCGACCAACTGTCGGCTAGACTAAGGCGGCGACTTTTTTGAATGTTCGAGCGACTGCTTGTTTCGAACCGGTCTATCGATAAGACTGACATTGCTTTTTGCGACTCAAACCCAATTCCAGATACGGACTTGAACTTTGGATAATCCAGTCGACAAAAAGACAAGATACCGTCCTAGAATGTCAGATCAGGCCCCGGTTGAGCACGTCATTTCGCGGATCCGCAGTCGCTATAAGAGCCTTGGGCCCAGTGCCCAGGCCATTGCTGACTATATTCTTCTGGATCCTTCTGAGGTTGTGAAGCTGTCTGTCACGGAATTGGCCGAAGCCTCTGGTGTTAGCCAAGGCAGTGTCATCAATTTTTGCCAGACCATTGGCATGTCTGGCTTTCAACAACTCAAGCTCAGCCTGGCCCAAGAGGTCGTGCAGCCCGTCCAATATATTCATGAAGATCTCACTCGGGATGATGATCCCGAGCTGGTCTGCCGCAAAATATTTCACTCTGGCATTCAGGCTCTACGCGACACCCTGTCGGTACTGGATCCCAAGCAAATTCAGCTCGCGGTCGATATTTTGCGATCGGCCAAGCGCATTGAAATCTACGGTATAGGCTCTTCAGCACCCATTGCCGAAGACGCCCACTATCGCATGCTCAGGATCGGCCTGGACGTTAAGGTTGTCACAGATAGCCACATCCAAGCCATCAGCGCCTCACGCACAGGACCCGACGTCGCGGTCCTAACCATCTCGCATTCTGGTTCTACGCATGAGACCGTAACCTCGACTCAGCTCGCAAAAGAGGCCGGTGCCAAGACGGTTGTCATTACCAATTTCGCGCGCTCGCCCATTCAAGCCAGCGCCGATGTGACGCTCTTTACGATGGCGCGGGAAACCAAGTTTCGCACAGAGGCCATGACCAGCCGGATCGCTCAGCTCTGCGTCATCGATGCCTTGATCGCCGCCCTTGCCCTTGCCGATTATGACCGCGCGACTGAGACCCTGCAGCAGACCTTTGAGGTCCTATCCATCAAGCGGTTTTGACCCTAAAGCGAGCGCCCATCTTGGGGGACGATGAGATCACTGAGGCAAAGGTCAGAGCCTGGCTCGACGAGAATTGACGCCATGCCCAGCCTCTCGGCGCCGTCAATATCGGTCACCGGATTATCACCGATCATCACCGACCGTTCGGGCTGGGCCCCAAGGGTTTCACAGGCCCTTAAAAACAGGTGCGGGTTAGGTTTCCCAATCACCGTCATATCGATGGTGGAAAGATCGACGCAGGCCGCAATCGCGGCAAGCAATGCGCCTGTTTCGGGTATGGGCTCGCCCTCAGAACCGGGGTGAGACAGATCTGGATTTGCGACCACCAACCGCGCGCCGCTAACCAGCGCCTTAACTGTGCGCTCCAGCTTGGAATAGGAAAAGTGTGTGTCGCGCAACAGGACAATAACCTCGGCGCGATCTCGGACCAGTTCAATAGCCAATCGATGGGCGAGGGCCTTCATCCGTGGTGGCCCCAAGACCATGGTGGGCCCAGGGCGAGATGCAGAGACAAGCCGAAGAGCTTCAGCGCCAGCAAGCAATATCCGGCCTTCATCGAGATCGACGCCTGACCGGGCGAGAATCTCGGAAATATCTCCGGGCAGCAGGGTCGAATTATTAGAAACAATCACGACCCGCCGATCATATTGCCTAATGAATTCAAGAGCGGCCGCGTGCGGACGATTGGCATAGGCAAGGCACCCGTCCCAATCGAGCAAGATGGCCTGAGCCTGCGACAGGGTCTGCAGATGGGGTTCAGTAGGCTCAGCCATTACGGGATTCCAGCCTCAATCGGGTCAGTTCAAAATCAATCTGTGGCGCCCTTAAATATTCAATTATTCGTCACGTCAAATTGAAATATTTTCATTTAAATGTCATGGGAATTGTAATCTCGCGTCATCAATTGCGCCTATCTCGCCCTTATCAGTGATTTCATGCGGGCTGCAGATCGCAGGTCGCGGTCTCACGATGAACATAAGTCATCGCAAAACGAGGGAAAAATGAGTAACAACACAGTGCGACGTCACCGGCGGCTTTATGCCTTGCTCATGGTCTCTTGTGCCATTCCAAGCTTGGCTTTCGCAGAAATCAGTGCGGCGGATGCCGAGGCCCCGACCAAAACGGCGCGTGACGAAGAGGTTGTCGTCACCGCTGAAAAGAAGGTCTTTGCCAGCGTTAAGGCCGTTGAAGCCGTAAAGTTCGGTAATGCGGTTCAGGTCGTATCGGCAGAAGATATTCGCATGAGTGGCGCAGCCAACTTTGCGGAATTGGCCCAGTTCTTGGTCAAGGGCGTCAATATCGGTTACTCGCCTGACGAGGGTGAATATACGATCCGCCTCGACGGCGGCGGCGACCGCGACACCTTGGTCATTCGTGACGGCGTGCCCCTTTACGACCGCGGCCCTGCCCTAGAAGATATCTGGAGCTCCACAACGATCGATCCGCACATGATCGAACGCGTCGAGGTTTTCCGCGGCGGCAACAGCCTTTTTTACGGAAGTAACGGCGGTATTGGTGTCGTCAGTCTGGTCAGCAAGCGGCCCGACGGAACCCGCAAGGGTGAATTGGGCGTCAGCTATGGTTCGTTCCAGTCGCGCGAAATTTGGGGCAACTTCGCCTTCCCAATCGACGAGGCCGGTAAGCATAGCCTGATGGCCTATGGCAGCATGCAAGCGACCGACAATCCTCGTATTTATAATCCAAAAGACCTTGTCGATAACGTTGCAGCGGCCGGCGGTGTTCAAGAATATCCAACCAACCGTAACGATGTTGGCCTAAAATATCTTTGGCAGATCGACAATGAGACGGCTCTGCGGGTCAATGCCGAATATACCGAATCTTGGTTCCAAGATGCGTTCCCAGACCGCGAAATTCACTCGCCCAACACCGTGCGTTATCCAATCATCGACGCCTCTTTCGAAAAGCGTTGGTCGCCTGCCCTATTGACTGAAGTCACAGGCTATTTCACCAACCCTAAGATTTGGAACACCGAGCTCTATCCTGATATCTGTAAGGTCACGGCCGGTTGTCTTAACCCATCAACCAACAAGATGGTCGCCTTTGGTGCCTATTCAGGCAAGGTGTTCTCCAACGGCCCATATCGCGGCTTTGGTGCTAGCAATCAGCCACGAGCCGGTTTCAAAGAAATGGGCATGACCGTGCGCAATACGGTCAATATGGGTGAATATCTTGAGTTCGTCGCCGGCATCCAGACGGTCAAATATCAAGATGACTCGGCCGCCCAATATCCCGTCGGCAACGAAGCCAACACCACCACGGGCCTTTTTGTTGACCTTCGTCCCAAGCTTCCCTTCAGCCCAGAAACCGCCATTTCAGTGGCTATCAGAACCGACTTTTTGCAAAGCTCGGATAATAAGACGATCTGGAAACTGGGCTTCAAGCAGCCTGTGTGGGGCGGCGTCTATGTCCGCGGCAACGGCGGCACCTCCTACAGCCTGCCACGCACGACAGAGCTGAACAACGAAACCTCGACCTCAGTGGGTAACCCCAATCTGTTGCCTGAGGAAACCAAGACTTATAACGGCGCTGTCGGTTTCAATCGCCAGTTCGATGATGTGGCTGTGTCCGTTGAGCTCGGCGGTTTCAAGACCGAGATTACCGCTCGTATTCAAGGCACGACAGGCTTTCCTATCCCTGCTGGCAACGGATTTGCGGCGCGTAACACATTCTTCAACAATACCGCTCTGACCAGTATTTTGGGCGCAACGGCGGATGTGGATGTCAATGTGGGTCGTAACTGGCGCATGAGCCTTGGTTACACCGCTCAAGACGCCTCCTTGACCAGCGGCCTGTTCAAAGGTGAGCAGATCAATGAGACGCCATCATGGTTCATCAATGGCACCATGTCCTGGATGTCTGATGATCAAAGGCTGAACCTGGTTGTGATGCCTCGCATGCAAGGATCAGAATGGTCAACAGGTGGCCTGTCGGTTGCCGGTCGCCCATCTTTCCGCAAGAACTTTGGTAACTACACGGTCGTCAATGCCACTGTGAACTACTTCATGGGTGCAGAGCGCCAACATCAGGTCCAACTTCGGTTCGTCAACCTGTTGGACGAGAAATATGCTGAGCGTTACGGCTTTGGCACCCAAATCTTCGGTTCGGCCTTCAACCGCGGTGAATATACGACGGCTAGCCCAAAATACTATTTCGGCTATCCGTTCGAAGGCAAGCCACGTAGCTTCTACGTCTCATTGTCCACCAAGTTCTAGGCCCAAGGAGCCCTGCATCATTTCCCCGGTGATGCAGGGTTTCCACCTTGCCTAAGGTCGCTGATAATCTTTTTTAGAACAGTCTGATCCATCGTTTCGCCCTATCGTCCTAGGCGCGCAAACCGGGCTTTTGGCCCCACCCCTCCTAGTCATCGCAAGAAACCCTAGGGGTTCTAGCCAGAATGCAACGCTCTGCGCGCGGCAAATTTGGCATGGCGTTCACCCTTGGATGATTTATCTCACCTACTGAATAGCGTCGCCGCCTTGGCACCAAGCCGACTTCAGAAGGTCTAGACTCCCATGGATAGCTTTATCGATAAGGTCGCTGTGATCACTGGCGGAGCCAGTGGCATTGGCCTAGCCCTAGCGCACGGCGCAGTCTTGCGCGGTGCCAAGGTGGTGATCGC